>JBAPYY010000612.1:0-1558 GCA_049284975.1 Occallatibacter sp. | reverse complement strand
CCACCTGCGTCACCTCGGGAAACGAGGCCATCACCAGCCGCGCCTTGTTGGTAAAATCGATGCTCGCCGTCGGCCCTTCGCTGGGCGGCAGTGTCCCCCGCACCCAGATCGATCCCTCGTCCAGGTGCGGCAAGAACTCTGACCCGATCGGCCCACCCACCGTCAAGTAAACCGCAATCAGGAACAGTACCGCGGAGATACCCACGGTCACCCGGCGATGCACAATCGCCGCCCGCACTGAAACCCGGTAGTGGCTGATCAGCCAGCGCATGATCGGGTTCTGCCACTCCTTCGCGCCCTTGCGGAACAGCAGGCTGGCCATCACCGGCGCCACCACCACGGCAAACAGCAGCGCCCCCAGCAGCGCAAACGTCACCGTCCACGCCATCGGCTTGAACAGCCGCCCCTCCACCGCCTGCAGCGTAAAAATCGGCAGGTACGAGGCGATGATGATGGCGCGCGCATAGAACACCGGCCGCAAAACCTCGTGCGATGCGTCGCGGATCTTCTGTCCCGAGGTCCGCGTGTCGTCCTTCAGCGCCAGGTGGCGGACGATGTTTTCAATCATCACCACTGACCCGTCCACCACCATCCCAAAATCCAGCGCCCCCAGTGACAGCAGGTTGGCCGGAATGTGGCTCAGGTCAAGGCAAATGGACGCAAACATCAGCGCAAATGGAATGGTCAGCGTCACGATGATGGCCCCGCGCACATTCCCCAGGAACAGGAACAGGATGATCGCCACCAGGATCATCCCCTCGCTCAGGTTGTGCTCCACCGTCTCCACCGTGTACTTGACCAGGTCTGACCGGTCGAGGAACGGCACTATCTTCACGCCCTTGGGCAGAATCCCCGCGTGATCCTTGCTTCCATTCAGCTTCTGCACTTCATCGTGAATCCCCACCAGCACCGGGTCGGAGTCGTCGCCCTTCTGCAGCAGCACAATCCCTTCCACCGTGTCGGGATTGTCGATCACCTTGCCGTCGTCGTACACCTTCTCGCCGTCCACGGTTTTGTACGGCTTGGCAGCCTTCCCAATCTGCCCCAGGCGGATCTTCGCCCCCTGCGTCACCGTGGCAATGTCCTTGATGGAGATCGCCGTCCCGTTCCCGGTCTTCACCACCGTGTCTTCAATGTCCTGCACGCTCGTGTACAGGCCCTTTTGCACCACGTTGATCTGCTGCGATCCCTGCTCGATAAAGCTGCCGCCGCCGTTGGTGTTGTTGTTGGCAATCTGCTGCTCTACCTGCCCAATCGACAACCCATACGACACCAGCTTCTCCGGATCCAGCTTGATCTGGTACTCCTTCGTCGGCCCGCCGAAGCTCGAAACATCCACCACACCCGTGACGCCCTTGAATGATTTTTCCAGAAGCCAGTCCTCCAGCGACTTCTTCTCCATCACGTCGTACGCCGGATTCGCGCTCTCCACCGTGTACCAGTAGATCTGCCCCACCGGGCTCCAGTCGGTGCCCATCTGCGGCGTCAGCCCGGCCGGCAGGCTCACCTGTCCCAGCCGCTCCAGCACGTGCTCGCGGTTCACATCGCTCTTTGAGTC
>JBAPYY010000611.1:0-2583 GCA_049284975.1 Occallatibacter sp. | reverse complement strand
GTTATTGAGGGTAGAGTCTCTTCCATGCCGAAAGAGTCGAAGCAACGCAGTGCCGTTCTGCAGGGAACGCTGGACATGATGATCCTGAAAACGCTTCTGTATGGGCCGGCGCACGGACATCAGATTGGCAAGCATATTCAGAGGGCCACGAATGAGTTTCTGCAGATGCAGCATGGTTCTCTTTATCCCGCCTTGCATCGGCTGGAGAAGAGAGGGTGGGTGGTGTCCAAATGGGAGACGGCGCCGGACCGCAACCGCGAGTTCAAGTACTACCGGTTGACGGATAAAGGCAAGAAGCAGCTTGTGGTCGAAGAATCGCAGTGGAAGCAGATGGCGGACGCGGTGGCTCGCGTGATGTGGCCTGCGGCCGAGGAGAGCTGATATGCGATGGTGGCCGTGTAAGAATCGGGATGAGGACCTGGCGCGAGAACTCCAGTCTGACCTTGAACTGGAAGAAGAGGAACAACAGGAGTTCGGGTTGTCCGCGGAAGAGGCCCATTTTGCCGCCGTGCGCGCTTTCGGAAACCCTACTGTGATACGTGAGCAGACGCGGGCCGTGTGGACCTGGAACTGGCTCGAGCGATTGCTGCGCGACCTTAAATATGGCGTGCGCACGTTGTGGCGCTCGCCGAGTTTCTCGATCGTATCGGTGCTCGTGATGGCGCTCGGTATCGGCGCAACCACATCGCTGTTCACCATTGTGCGTGCTGTGCTTCTGCGGCCCCTGCCGTTTCGCGATCCCGGCAGGCTGGTGATGCTCTACGATCATTTTCGCCACAACCACGGCGGGGATGGGTTCAATACCGTCGCCGCCGGCGACTACCGCGACTGGCGCGCGCAGAGCCGCGGCTTTGAAGACATGGCCGCCATGCGCGCATACGGAGGCATCATCTCCGGCGTGCAGAGTGAGCTACCTGAAGTTGTGCAGAGCGCCGCAGGTTCGGCCAATCTCTTTCCCCTGCTCGGCGTGTCGCCGGTTTTGGGGCGGACCTTTACTGACGCTGAAGACCAGCCGGAAGGGCAGCCCGTTGTGCTGCTGACCTGGAGCATCTTTCAGCGCCGCTTTGCCGGCGATCCGTCGATCATCGGCAAGCAGGTTCATCTGGACACGAAACCAACTACAGTCATTGGCGTGCTGCCGAGCTGGTTTACGTATCCCGATGCCAAGATTCAATTCTGGCTGCCGTATGCGCAGACCTTCTCGTACTCGCCGGGCGACTACGGGCACGCCGACCACCAGAGCATGGTGGTGGCACGACTCAAGCCGGGTGTGAGCGCAGCGGCGGCGACCCGCGAGGTGAGTGCGCTGCAGTATCAGATCCACCTCGCCAATGCGTCGAAGCCTGTAGCTGAAGACGTGTGGTCCCGGCCAATGATCGACGACCTCGCGAAGAATGTGCGCACGCCTCTGCTGGTGCTGCTGGGCGCGGTGGGCTGCATGCTCCTGATTGCCTGCCTGAACCTCACCAATCTGCTGGTGGCGAGGTCGGCTACCCGGCGCAGGGAGGTTGCGGTGCGCGGTGCGCTGGGCGGCAGCCGTGTTGTTCTCATCTGCGAGCAGATGACAGAGAGTTTGCTCATCTGTCTGGCCGGCGGAGCACTAGGCCTGCTGCTGTCGCTGGCTTCCACTTACTGGCTCGCGGCGCACTGGCGCAATCTACCCCGCGCCGAGTCCGTGCATGTCGATGGATGGGTCCTCACGTTTACGCTGGCGCTCGTAGCAGCCGCGGCACTCCTGGCCGGCCTTGTGCCCGCAATTTCGTCCACCGGAAAAGGGCTGCTTTCCGGGCTGCGAGATTCCTCGCGAACGATGGGCGGCAGCGCCTCCCGGGCGCGGCTGCGCAAGACGATGCTGACAGTGGAAATCGCCCTTACGGTTGCCCTGTTGATCTCGGCCGGCCTGCTCTTCAAGAGCTTCCTGCATCTACGCACAACCGATCTCGGGTGCCGCATCGACCACGTGATCACTATGAAATTCGGCCTGCCCGAAATCCAGTACGATACGCGCGAAAAGGTCGTGCGCTTCCACGAGGCGTTGCTCGAGCGACTGCGACGCCTGCCTGGCGTGCGCGGCGCGGGATTGGTTTCCGTTCCACCGGGGGCGGGCTTCTCATTTGGCCGGGTATTCAGCATCCTGGAGCGGCCCGCACCCAGCTACAGCCTTCAGTACGAAGCCGTCATTTTCACTGCCGATCCGCAGTACTTCAGCGTGATGCAGATTCCACTGCTGCGCGGCCGCGTCTTCACGGAACACGAGCGGCTCAGCAACGATCACTACATTGTTGTGAGCAAGACGTTCGTCGATCAGTACCTCCCGGGCGACGACCCGGTCGGCAAGCATGTCCACGTGGACTGGGATACCAAGCCGGAAGTCTACGAGATCCTTGGCGAAGTCGGCGACACGGTCAGTGACACTACCAAGCCGATTCAGCCGACGATGTACTTCCCTATCCTGTCGGGCATTCCCGATCGGACTTCGGAGGCGACGATCGTGGCCTACACTTCTGCCGATCCGCTGACGATGTCCATGCCCATCCAGCGACAGATCTCGGCGATCGAGCCGGAGTTGCCCGTCTATAACGC
>JBAPYY010000610.1:0-5434 GCA_049284975.1 Occallatibacter sp. | reverse complement strand
GAAAACAACTTGCAATTTGCCGGAATGTCCTGATACTTGTGATTGCCGCTGTATCGTTTAGCGGACTGAAGGCTCAGAATGCACTACCCTCCGACAACCAAGTCATTGTGACTCGCGGCGCAAATCTATCTAACATCGATGAGATTATGAATGCGGCAATTGCGCGGGGAGATATTCCCGGCGGCGTCGTGTTGATCGGTCACAATGGCAAAGTGGTTTACCGCAAGGCTTTTGGTTCGCGGTCTCTGCAGCCCGATAAAGAAGCGGCTACAGTAGATACAATCTATGATCTTGCTTCGCTGACAAAGTGTATTGCCACCACCTCCTCTGTCATGAAGTTAGTGCAAGAGGGAAAGATCCGCATTAACGAGCCGGTGTCTAACTACCTGCCGGAATTCGCCAAGAACGGGAAGCGTGATATCACGGTGCGCGAACTGCTTACGCATTATTCCGGGTTGCCGGAAGACCTAGATCTCAAAAGTACTTGGAAGGGACGCGATGCAGCTTACCAGATGGCAATGGAAGTAAAGCCGATCTTCACTCCCGGTTCGCGCTTCCTCTATAGCGATATCAACTTTGAAACTCTCGGATTCTTGGTGGAGAAAATTTCAGGCTTGAGCCTGGATGAGTACTCAGCAAAGAATGTCTTCGAGCCTCTGGGAATGAAGGATACGCGCTTCGTGCCGCCGGCTGCGTGGATTCCGCGAATCGCGCCCACTGAATATGACGAGAACAAACGAATGCTGCGTGGAACCGTGCATGACCCGACGGCACGCCGCATGGGAGGTGTCGCGGGTCACGCAGGATTGTTTTCTACTGCCGATGACCTTTCGATATTTGCACAGGATTTGCTCTCCGGCTTTCGCATCCTTACGCCCATTTCTGTGGAGAAAATGTCTACGCCCGAACAACCCCCCACCGGAGCTTCGCTGCGCGGCCTCGGATGGGACATCGACTCACCGTTTTCTACTAACCGCGGCGAGTTTCTTCCCATCGGATCATTCGGACACACAGGGTTCACGGGCACATCGATCTGGATCGATCCAGTTTCCGATACTTACATAATCATCCTGACAAACGCCGTCCATCCGGACGGTCATAAATCGGCCATCGTCTCGCTGCGTACACGGTTGGCATCCGCTGCAGTTCAGGGACTTGGACTCTCAGTTTCAGAAGATCAGAAGCTGCGCCTTGCGCGCATCACAGGTTACAACGAAGCCATGCCGTCGCAGCATTTGGTCACCGCTCGCAATGGATTAGTTCACACCGGTATCGACGTGCTTGAAGCGCATGGATTCGCTGAACTTTGCGAGGGAACTGGAACAACAACCAAGGTCGCGTTGGTAACAAACCAGACAGGCGTGGACTCGCGCGGAACTCGCACTATTGATGTGCTGGCGAAGGCGCCGGGCATCAAGGTTGTGGCTATCTTCAGCCCTGAACACGGCGTTAACGGAAGCGTGGACACCACGCAGATTGCGGATTCGAAAGACCTGGCAACCGGGATTCCCGTTTACAGCGTTTACGGAGATTCCAGCGCCAAGCGCCATCCGTCGCTTGCGATCCTCAGTTCTGCGGATGTAATCGTCTACGACATTCAGGACATCGGAGTGCGTTATTACACTTACGAAACTACACTCGGATACTTCCTTGAGGCGGCCGCAAAGGAGTACAAGAAAATGTTTGTTCTCGACCGACCTAACCCCATCAACGGCGCCTTCATTCAAGGCCCGATCAGCGACAAGGGGCGCGAAAATTTTATTAACTACGGACAGATTCCGATCCGTCACGGGATGACCATCGGCGAACTGGCGCGCTTTTATAACTCTGAGCGCGGCATCAATTCCCGCCTCACCGTTGTTCCAATGGAAGGCTGGCAGCGTGGTGATTGGTTGGATTCGACCGGGATTCTCTGGGTGAATCCTTCTCCTAATATGCGCGACTTGACGGAAGCGGCTCTATATCCCGGATTGGGAATTCTTGAGTGGACGAACGTGTCGGTCGGACGCGGTACCGATGCTCCGTTTGAGCTGCTGGGCGCGCCGTGGGCTCAGCCACTGGAACTTGCAGCCTATCTTAATGCGCGCGCCATTACAGGGGTTCGCTTTGTGCCGACTAATTTCACGCCCAGCGATTCCGTTTACGCGAATCAAAAATGCGGAGGCGTGAACATTGTCGTCACGGACAGGAATACGCTCGATGCGCCGGAACTCGGCGTCGAGATTGCGTCCGCGCTGCACTCTCTTTACCCGCAGCAATTCGAGATCAAAAATCTTGACGGATTGATGCTGAATAAAGCAACTATGGATGCTATAAGCGCCGGGCAGGATCCGCGGAGAGTGTGGATGGATTGGGTAGAAGCGATCGAGCGGTTCAAAACCATTCGGGCCAAGTATTTGCTGTACTGAGTGCTTCATCCGCGGCGTAGATCGCCTGCCGCGGATGAGGAACCCTGAGCCTGCATTGACACAGCCACCACAGGTAGCTAAAGTGGCTCACTGGCACAGCTTGTTGCATTTCATGCTCATGTCTCAAAGATATTCAAGCAACAAAACACTCTGCCACAGGGAGAAACCATGTTCGTCCCCGCATCCTTTGCTACTGCGCTTCTGCTGACCGTTTTGTGCACCTTCTGCTGGGGATCATTCGCCAATACCTTCAAGCTGACGAAGAATTACCGCTTTGAGCTGTATTACTGGGATTACGGCCTCGGCATTTTTCTCATCTCGTTGGCCTACGCATTCACGCTGGGTAGCATGGGCGGCAGCCTTTTCAGCTTCCTGCCCAACCTGCGCCAGGCCGATCCCACTCTCCTCTTCTATGCTGCGCTCGGCGGATTCATCTTTAACATTGCCAACGTTCTGCTCGTGGCCGGAATCGAGATGGTCGGCCTCGCTGTTGCTTTCCCGCTTTCCATTGGCATCGCGCTGGTTGAAGGCACCGCCCTCAGCTATCTCATCCACCCGCAAGGCAGCGCCAGGCTGTTGGCCGCCGGTGTGCTGATGGCGCTGGTCGCGGTCGTCTTTATCGGCTTGGCCTACGCCACGCGCGGCGCCGCTTCGTCGGTAAGCTCACGCAAAGGAACCATTGTCTGCGTTGTTTCCGGGCTGCTCATGGGCGTCTTCGCGCCGCTCATCACCAAAGCCACGCAGGGCGCTCATCCAGATGCATCGCAGCTGGTTTCTTCCGGTGCGCTCAGCCCTTATTCTGCCGCGGTTCTGATGACGTTCGGCGCGTTTCTCTGCTGCTTTGTCTTCAATCCCATCCTGATGCGCAGGCCGCTGGCGGGCGCGCCGGTTTCCATCTCGGGATATTTCTCGGCACCCGCCGGTTATCACGCGCTTGGCCTGTTAGGTGGCGCCATCTGGGGCACGGGCACGGTCTTCAACTTTGTCGCTGCCCGATTCGTAGGCCTGCCGGTCTCGTATGCTATCGGCCAGGCCTCGCCCATGATCGCCACGCTTTGGGGTGTTCTGGCCTGGCATGAGTTTCGCGGCGCAAGGCGAAAGTCCTGGATCTATCTTGCCGCCATGTTCATCGCTTATTTGCTCGCTCTCGCGTTGATCGCGTTGGCCTATCGAGCCGGCTAGACGCGTGTGTTCATAAATCAGCTTTCCGTGACCACCACACAAGGGATGAATCAATGATGGAAAAGAAATGGGTCACAGTTCTGGGCAGCTTTGTGGCGGATCTCGCTTTTCGCACCCAACGCATTCCGGCTTGGGGCGAAACGCTGCGAGGCAACGAATTCAAGCTCGGGCCGGGCGGCAAAGGCTCCAATCAGGCCGTGGCTGCGGCGCGCGCCGGCGGACGCGTGAGCTTCATCTCCAAACTTGGATCAGACCCCTTCGGCGACATGGCGCGCGCGCTTTATAAATCAGAAAGCATCGACACCCAATTCCTCTTTACGACACAGAGTGCCACTGGTGCGGCAACGATCATCATCGACGCCCACAAAGGCGAGAACGCCATCATCGTCGTGCCCGGCGCGTGTTTTGAAGTGACTGCTGAGGAGGTCGATCAGGCTCGCGCGCTCATCGCCGGCTCCAGCATCTTTGTCGCCCAACTCGAACTTCCGCTCGATGTCGTCGAGCACGGACTTGCGCTGGCCCACTCCCTCGGCGTGCCCACCATCCTTAACCCTGCGCCCGCTGCGCCGCTGCCTGAGAGCATCTACCGGCACATCGACTACATTACGCCCAATGAGTCGGAGGCTGCGGCGCTCACCGGTATTCCGGTTTCGACCCTCGCCGACGCCGAAAAGGCCGCCGATGCATTCCTCGCCCGCGGTGTGCCGAACGCTATCATCACGCTGGGCGCGCAGGGCGTCTTCGTGAAAAGCGTCCTGGTCCGTGCACATGTGCCCGCCGTAGATGCCGGTAAAGTTGTTGAAACCACTGGCGCCGGCGACGCTTTCAACGGAGGTTTCGCTGTTGCACTCTCGGAAGGCATGAATCTGGTCGAGGCTTCCCGTTTCGGTTGCACAGTCGCCGGCATATCCATCACGCGGCCTGGCACTGCGCCCTCCATGCCCACCCGCGCGGAGATTGACGCGCTCCACAACCGGACCTAAAGCTGCCAGACGCGATGCGCTAAGGGGCGCTCAGATGAAAAAAAGAGAGTAAATAGATTTGCAATTTACTCTGGTGGACCAAGTCCCGTTCGAATCGGCAACCTCTTCCATTCACAGCGATATTCGGCGTTGAAGTGACAAATTCACGGGCTGCGATCTGAAGGCAGTCTTATGAACTACTGGTCGCGGAATCGCATTGAGTCCCGCTGCACTATCAGCACAAAGAGCGCCGTCGAAAGCAAAGTGGTCACTATCCTATGCAAATTCCTGCCACGTCACCACGCCTTAGTTACCGCCGTGATACGCCCTGGTGTCCAGGCCAATCAATAGTAACTACGGGCCTATCGTTGTACTCTTCTGCTGAGCTGACATTGTGATTCTTTGAGCAGATTCTCCTTGACAATGTTCTTTTACCTATGAGAACTATTACGTGTCACTGGTTCGATCCCCAGCTTCCTCCGAACCCCCGTGGCAAAACTCATGCAAGACTTGGAGGTCTTAAGTATGCCTCGTGCGATTCTCAAATCGTTCCTCTTGACGTGTGCCTTGGGATGTTTTTCCGCTCTCGCGTCTGCGCAGACGCTCACAGTCGGCGACCTAAGCTATTTCGCGACAACTCCAGGAACCGTCGACCAGTTCGACATTTACAACTACGTAGGCGACGGGCTGGCCTGGAACACGGGCGGCGGTTCGGTCTCGGCAACGACTTTCAGTATCAATGTCACCAGCTTGACAGTCGACCTGTCAGTCGGCGGCCCTATCGTTATTCCAGGTACCGATTTCACGAACGTCGACTCCGCAGGAGACGTGGATTGCACCGCCTCGGCATGTAACCTGTACGGGGATGAAATCACTTCGGCG
>JBAPYY010000609.1:0-1765 GCA_049284975.1 Occallatibacter sp. | reverse complement strand
ACACGATACTGCACAGGAACGATTGGCGGTTGCATGTCTGCGGAGCGATTCAGTTATTACCATAGAAATGCAACGCATTGCACCCGTGCGCCCTGCGGTTTACGTTAAGATGTGAACGTCCCTTGAGGAAGCTTTCTGGTGAACGTTCCTTCCAGACGGGTACTCGCGACGTCGCTGGTTTTGCTGGCCGCTCTGATTGTTTTGCCGCACATGGTGAGCTTTGTGCGACATCTGGGCGGGCGAAACAGAGCTCCCCTCCAACCGAGTTCACAGACCGTAGCGAGCCGTGCGGGACAGGGCTGGAGAGACCGCTTTGGTGACGGCACGCCAGACTTTCTCCGCCTTACCGATCCAGCCGATCAAGCTGCGTTTCGCCGCTGGTTCACTCTGATTGCCGAATACCAGGCCATCCGCCCCAGGGCTGAGACTCCGCCGGAAATCATCGATTGCGCCAGCCTGTTGCGATTCTCCTATCGCGAGGCTCTCAAGCGCCACAACGACTCATGGTTCATGGCAACCGGAATCGACGTGCAGGCACCGCCCGGAGAGATCCGCGCGTGGCACTATCCAGATACTCCGTTGGGCGCGGCGCTCTTCAGGGTGCGGCCGGGCAGCTTTGAGCCAGCCGACGCAACCAACGGAGCTTTTGCGCAATTTGCCGACGCCAAAACGCTGGTCGAGCTTAATGCGTACCTGGTCAGCCGCGATGTGCATGAGGCTCAACCGGGCGACCTTCTTTTTTATCGACAATTCGCCCAAAGCTCACCCTGGCACTCTATGATTGTGACCGAAGCCGGCCCGAGGGCGCGGCTGGTGTATCACACGGGCCCTGATCATGGCTCTCCCGGCGATCCACCCCACGGACAAAGACCCGTCGGCTGCGACACAGGTGAGTTACGACGCGTATTACTTTCCGATTTGCTTGTTCATCCTCAGCCGCAATGGCGGCCGGTAGCGCAAAACCCTAACTTTCTAGGCGTTTATCGCTGGAATATATTGCGAGGAAACCCATGAGGTTCCGTAAGTCGCTGTTAGCAATTGCCTCCCTCCTTCTGCTCGCCTCAACCGCCACATACGCCGCCGACCAGGACGCGCCGCGCTCCTTCTCGCTTTCTACCACTCGCACTTTTGCGCCGGGCGAGAGCGTGAAGATCCAGCTGTACGCGCACAATGTTTCGGCGCTGGAGTTTCGCGTTTATCAGGTGCGCGACGCGCAGAAGTTCTTTGCCGGTCTCAAGGACCTGCACAGCTTCGGAGTGCGGAGCACGTCGCCCGACGAGCAGATCGACCAGCGCACATTTCTTGAGCGGATGCACGACTTCAAGGCTCACCTCTGGTGGCGCGTGCGGCGCTTCTTCCGCGGCCAATTTACCGATGAGGCGCGAGACACATTCCGCGAAGGCCAGGGCAAACTGGGCAAGCGCAGTCGGGTTGTGGGCGCGACGCAGTTTGCGCGGATTCCCTTGCTGAACTCGAATCAACTGGTGGCGCGCTGGAAGCTGGTTACTCCGCCGGCACTGGTGAGCGAGACCCAGCAGTTACCCATCGACGGACTGGGCGCGGGCATTTATTTAATCGAGGCTACCGACGGCACTTACAAGGCTTATACGGTGGCAATCGTCACCAGCATTGCTGTTGTGGAGCGTGCGAGCAACGGCCATGCTGACTTATATGTTGCAGATAGAAAGACGGGCGCGCCAATTGAAAACGCAGATGTGACGCTGTGGGCCGATAAACAACTCCAGTCGTCGAACAAGACCGGCGC
>JBAPYY010000608.1:0-3228 GCA_049284975.1 Occallatibacter sp. | reverse complement strand
ATTCTGGGCGAGTTGACGCGCTTCCAGAATCACGCCTCGTCCATCGGCTTTTTGATTCAGGAGATGGGCGCCAGCGGCACGCCGCTGATGTACGCCTTCCGCGAGCGGGAAAAAATTCTCGATCTCTTCGAGGAGTTGACCGGAGCGCGCATGATGGTCAACTACATGCGCTTTGGCGGCTGCCGCGTGGACGCATCGCCGGCCTGGCTCGATAAGACGCGCCAGGTGGTCGAGGGCCTGCCGGGCTTTGTTGATGAATTTGAACAATTGCTCAGCTCGAATGAGATTCTGATGGCGCGTTGTCAAGGCGTGGGCCTGCTGACGGCTGAATTGGCGGTCAACGCCGGCGTAACTGGACCGATGCTGCGCGCCTCGGGCGTGGATTACGACATTCGAAAAGTGGACGGCTACAGCATTTACAACCGCTTCAAATTCCGCGTGCCGTTGGGCGATCACGGTGATGTGTACGACCGCTATATGATTCGCCTGCTGGAGATGCGCGAGGCTATTGAAATTTTGCGGCAGGCTCTCAAAGACATTCCAGCCGGTCCGGTGATGGACCCCAGGGCGAAGATTCGCGGCTTCCGTCCCAAGCCGGGTGAGGCCTACGGGCGCATCGAAGCGCCCAAGGGCGAGCTGGGCTTTTATCTCATCAGCGACGGCGGACCGAATCCTTATCGCTACCGCATTCGCCCGCCAAGCCTGATCAATCTGACCATTCTTGAGGATATGTGCCTCGGACAGAATGTGGCTGACGTAGTACTGATCTTCGGCAGCGTGGATATTGTGTTGGGAGAAGTGGACAGGTAAATGAGTTATCGGAGGGTAGTGGGTGCTAGGTGAAGGCATACTGAGAGGAATGGCGGAAACGGCGAAGAATTTCTTCGGTAGCTACTTCCACGCCGACCGGCTGACTACGGTCGAATACCCCGAGCAGCGGATCACCGCATACGAAGCGGCGCGCGTCTTTCCGTTCCTTGTCTATGACGCCAAGAACCCCGCGGATGCCGCCGATTGGGAGTCCGGGCTGCGTTGCGTGGCCTGTCAGATATGCGAAAAAGAATGTCCACCCAAGTGCATTTATATCGAGAAGTCAACCGACAAAAAGCCAGACGCTCTCGGCAAGCCGCAGTTTTATCCGGCGCGCTTTGACATTGA
Organism: Occallatibacter sp.; assembly: GCA_049284975.1. GTDB lineage: Bacteria > Acidobacteriota > Terriglobia > Terriglobales > Acidobacteriaceae > Telmatobacter. The sequence goes on along the minus strand of JBAPYY010000608.1, from coordinate 2,070 downwards.
TATTTCGGTCTGCATGAGCTGCCAGATTTGCGTCGAGGTATGCCCGTTTGAAGCTATCAAAATGGACACGGAGTTTGAGCTGAGCACCAGCGACCGTTTTGGCGGACTTCTGCTGGACCGCAAACAGTTGGCAAAATCGAACGAGTATTACCATCAGATTCATTTCACCGAAGCGAACGCGGTGGACGCGCGACTGGCAGCTGAAAAGGCCAAAGCCGATGCGAAAGCAAAGGCCGCGGCTGCGGCCAAAGCTACTTCCACCGCAGCGGCGACCGCTGGAGAGGGAGCATAACCGATGATCCGAAATCTAGACCAGATCTTCGTCCTGCTCCAGCACTGGCTGGTAAGTTTTCTGCCCGCGGCGTGGCAATCCGCTGCCGGTGTTTTGATCGATGCGGCGACTATCGTTTGTGTCTTCCCGGCGCTGTTTGCGGTTGCTGTATGGCTGGAGCGCAAGGGGTTGGGTCGCATGCAAAATCGCCTTGGCCCCAATCGAGTAGGCCCCTACGGCCTTTTGCAGCCGGTGGCCGATGGCATCAAGTCGCTGACCAAGGAAGACATTGTTCCGCTGAGCGCGGACACGGCTGTGCATTTTCTCGCGCCGGTTTTGTTGGTGGTCGCCGCCTTTATGGGTTTTGCTGTGTTGCCCATGGGGCGCAACATGGTGCTGGTGGACCTGGACGCCGGCTTGCTGTTTTACTACGCGATGGGCGCGTCCAGTGAGTTAGCGGTCTTCATGGCCGGGTGGTCGAGCCGCAACAAGTATTCGCTGCTGGGGGCCATGCGTGCGGTGGCCCAGATGATCAGCTATGAAGTGGTGCTGCTGCTGTCGAGCGTGGTGGTGGTGATGATGGCCGGCTCGCTCTCGCTGACCAAGATCGTCGAAGCGCAGAACCACTATACCTGGGGATTTCCCCACTGGTACATCTTCACGCCGTGGGGTTTGGCGGGCTTTGTCATGTACGCCATTGCCGCTACGGCAGAGACCAACCGCTCTCCATTTGACCTGCCCGAAGGTGAGTCGGAGTTAGTGGCTGGCTATCACACCGAGTATTCGGGCTTCAAATTTGCGCTCTTTTTTCTGGGCGAGTACGTAGCCATGCTTTCAATCTCCGGTCTTGGCACAACCCTGTTTCTGGGCGGGTGGTCCGCGCCGTTTTCCTTCCTGACCTGGATTCCATCGTGGATCTGGTTTTTCTCCAAGTTGATGCTTTCCATTTTCGTCTTTATTTGGATGCGGGGAACTTTACCGCGGCTTCGTCAGGATCAGCTAATGAATTTTGCCTGGAAATTTGTTCTGCCCATGTGCCTGCTCAACCTGATGGTTGCCGCAGTTTGGCGTTTCATGGGAGATGGATGGCTGCGCTGGCCGGTCTGTTCGGCGATTCTGCTGCTGGCCTACGCGGGCGTAGGTTTAGCGGAACTGCGGAAGAAAAACATTGGGCCGAGGAGTTATCGCTATGCGGAGTAAGTGCGAGGATTCTCGCAAAATCGGGTGCCCCATCCTCGCCGCGTCTTTGTTTTTGCGGCTAGAGTGGGATAACTCGATTACATGTTGTAGCGCTCGCATTTGTGTTAACGAAGGGAGCCTCAACCGATGAGTTTGGCTTTCTATCTGATTGCGGCGCTCACCGTGGCCGGCGGCCTTGCGTCCATGGTGCTGAAGAACACGGTGCATTGCGCGCTGGCTTTGACCGTGGCCTTCGCCGGACTGGCGCTCTTATTTCTGAATCTCGACGCGCAGTTTGCCGGCTTCGCGCAGATTCTCGTTTACATCGGCGCGGTGGCCATTCTTGTAGTATTTGCGATTCTGCTCACCAAGGGATCTGAAACTCCAAAAGATGGGGTCTTCAGTCGCACCTGGCTGGCTGGCTTTGCGGTGGCTGCGGCAATCTTTGCGGTGCTTGGCTGGGCTGTGTTGCAGACTGCGCCGATGCTGCCAGGAACATCGCCCGCGCCCAGCGTCACAGTTCAGCAGATTGGTCAGGCGCTCATTGGGCGCTACGTTTTGCCGCTGGAGATTGTTGCCGTGCTTTTGACCGCGGCATTGATTGGCGCGGTCATCGTGGC
>JBAPYY010000607.1:0-1603 GCA_049284975.1 Occallatibacter sp. | reverse complement strand
CCCATAGTTGGCGGCAGCAAGATAACCTGCCCGCTGAAGGTCAGAGGTAGCCGTACTGTACTGACTGTAGAGTATGAGCATGGAGGCGTAATGCGACCATGTAATTGCCAAATCCAAGGCGACAAACAATCCGATGAATGCCACCGCAAGGAGCATCGCGCCCCGATTGATTTTTTCTAAAGCGAGGTAAAGAACCAATGCAATGGGCACGTAAAGAAGGTCAGTGAAAACCGAGAGAGCAAGAATCGCCCACCAAATTGCCGTCTTCCCAGGAAGGTAATTGAACCAGGCCTCGGCACTGCTCGGAGGCGCTCCAACACGCGCGAACAGCGGAATGATTATGAGGTATCCAATACCCAAGACGATTGCGGCGAGAGTGCCAACTCGAAACCAAAACTTGTGATCCTGGCTAACCCCGTCATCAACCGTCAAATCTGCGGTCTTCATGATGATCTCCTCCGGAGCTGACGTAAGAGTCTTCAAAAAAATTGTATGGTGCGATTGGCTTGGTATACGAAAAACCACGGCCTACGGTTCCAATACAATTCGCGAACCGCTCAGCCTCCGAGGTCGACAAGTTCGACTTTGCCGACGGGTCTACCAAGAAAGCGGGAGCCAAGGCGCTCGAACTTCTCGACCGAATCCGTAGCGAAGCAGTGAAGGGATTGCGGAGCCGCGGGGAGAGCTTTGCTATCTTGCGGGACGAAGAGATGCACGGCGGTCTCGGCTGCGGACTCAGCGGAGTCGATGACCTTCATGCCGCGCGGCACAGCCCGCTCAATGAGCGACCGTAGCAGCGGGTAGTGAGTGCAGCCAAGCACCAGCGTGTCAGGGTTCATGCCGAGGGTGGCGGCTTCGGCGATCAGTTCGTTGAGATAGATGCGGATGACCTCGGCGGTGACGGCCACTTGCGCAGCTTGCGCCGCAGCCACCTGCGGTGGGGCAGACGCGGCTTGCGCCGCAGAGACACCAGTGACACCCGCGGTATCCGTCCAGCCTTCTTCGACCAGCGGCACGAGCAGTGGGCAGGCTTTTTCAAGTGCGCGCAATCCTCGAACCTGGCAGGCGGCGGCGTAAGCGTGGCTCTGCACGGTGGCGTCGGTGGCGATGACCAGCACGTCCCCGGTGCGGGAAGCGGCGTGGGCAGCTTCTGCACCCGGTTCAATGACGCCCAGAACCGGCACGGGCACCGCTTCCTTGATGGCGTCGAGCGCCAGCGCGCTGGCGGTGTTGCAGGCGATTACAAGGAACTCAGCTCCCTGTTCATTGACCAAGAATCTTGCGCTCTGGGAGGCGTAGCGAGCGATGGTGCGCTGGGACTTGGAGCCGTAAGGCAGCCGCGCTGTGTCGCCGATGAAGGCGAAGTGCGCGCGGGGCATACGGTTCAGCAGAGCACGCAGCACGGTGAGGCCGCCGAAGCCGGAATCGAAGACGCCGATGGTCGTCGTGCTCACTGGTTGTTCGCCTGCGCCGGTTTGGTTGCGGTGTTGAGGACGGGATAGGTGCGAAGCAGATCGGCGTGGCCGGCGAGCGTGTCGCGGGGACGGCCGTCCACCAGGAAGCGCACCTGCTCGATGCGCGGGAAGTTGGCGTAGAGCGTGCC
>JBAPYY010000606.1:0-5483 GCA_049284975.1 Occallatibacter sp. | reverse complement strand
CGGACTGAACTCCGGGGCAGGCTGAGCAGATAGCGCGATTTCGGCTGGCTCAGTCAAAGTTGCGTCGAAAACTGTTCCTTCTTCGACGTACTCAGGGTGATACGGCAGGGATTTCAAGGCAGCTTCGCTGATCCGTTGCAGCTTGTTAGGTGCAGAAAGAGGCTTGAGCGCTTCCGTAGCCTTCTGGCGTATACCGGGCCGTTGAGACTTTGGCAAGTACTGTGCCGTTTTTATTCCGACGATTCCCACGGTCGCATCGGTGTGAACCTTAATTGCGGTTCCGTCGGAGAGGATCACGCGGTCAAAGGTCACAGTCGCAAACTTCGGCGGCGTCAAGTCGCCACTAACAAGTCGGCCCGTTCGCTTGTTCCAAGGGGCCGTCGAAATAGATGAGACGTACCCCTTGATGGTTGCGCCTTCCGGAATAGCGAGAGTTGTACCGACGTAGATCGGGTCTGTTAGCTTAGCTGTGATTGGCTGGCCAGGCTTGGTAATGCGCAGGCCTTTTTCGAGCCTGCATCGAAGATCATTTCCCGAACCAACAACAACCGTGCCGGGTGACATTTGAACTTGTTGTGCGGCCACAAAGCTTGAAGCTGTGGCGAAGATAGAGACTGCTATTAACGCGCTCGTGACTTCAAACTTCATTTACCCACCTCTTTTGACGTGATTGTCTCTGTGTTAGTGAGATTGCTGCCTGCGATTTGCGATTGGTTGCGTGTCCACTAGGTGCTGGTCACGGAGGAAGATCTTTTCGCTGCGACGGCCCCAAGAGCAACAAAGACCGTCAGCAGCAATATCTGCACGATTCGAAAATTGCTGACGCCGAAACCTTCTAGAGCATCCGTGTGGTTGAAGACCTGAATCGAAAGCGCGAGTGTGTCGAGATAGAGAACGACAGGCAGCGTGAAAGCGAATGCGTAACGCCAGATGCCATACAAGTGGAAGGCGCGCCAGGCAAGGACGATAACGCCCGCGGTGTACACCGAGAGCATGGCCACTTTCTGTGAAAGGAGCAGATGGTGGAACTGAGAGAGTAAAACGGCGAGGTCGGCTCCCAGGCTGAAGCGCAGAAACCACACTACCCGCCTACAGGCCAAGCGCCTCGTAAGCAGGCCAGACAACACCAATACTCCAAAGCAAATCGCCAGGATGCAAAGCGCGTCGTGAGTGGATAGAAGAACATTCAGCACAGGATCGATTCTGCGCGTGTTGAAACCGCAAGTAATTAACGATTCGCGCCATTGTTGTTGCGAAATGCGCCAAATCCTGGTTTGGCGTACGACGCAACTGGCTTGTCGCGATATGCTACTAGTTAAAGTTGCCGCATTCGGCGAAAGCTCCTTGCCGGAAGGTTCGCGGCACTCAAGAAGCCTTGTCGCTTGCGCCTGTCGAGGTTTGGACCAATGTCGATCTCTACCCCAAGTCGGTTCAGGATTCCACGGCAGTTCTGGCCGGTGCTTCGCAAGCTGCTCGTTGAGCCGGCATCTGTCCTACGACGCGCGGGTTTGCCACTCACGTTTATTGAGGACGACAAGAGCCGCATCTCCGATGCTCATTTCTTTTCTATCTGGGATGCCATCGGCGAGTTGTCGAACGATCCGGCAATCGGCCTGAAGATGGGCTGTCTATTTCATGCGGCGGCCTTACCCCCCTCCATGCTGGCGGCCTATTACGCTCGTGATTATCGGGATGCAATCACGCGGCACGAGCGCTTTTTGCAGATTCGCGGGGCAAGTGAAATGCGCATCAACGAACATCTAGGCGAAACTTCAATCGAATGGAATTGGAAACGCGGTCGTCTGCACGAGCCGCCGTTGTTGACGGATGTGACGTTCGCGATGTTAGTGGAAATGGGCAGGCGTGGCACTGAGCAACCGTTTAATCCCAAACGCATCGAGTTGAAGCGGCCCCTGGAACGGACAGGAGTGCATCGAGCCTTCTTCCAGTGTCCGGTCAAATTCCGCGCTGCGCGCAATGTCCTTATATTCGATTCTTCTGATTTCGAGCGTCCGTTCGTCACGTATAACGCGGAGTTGCTGGAGATGCTGCAACCACAACTCGATAAGAACAACCTGCAAGCAAAGGCTGAAGCTACAGTTGCCGAACGGGTCAAGTGGATACTCAAGCGCATGCTTGCGGGGGGCAGGCCGGACGCTTCCGTCGTGGCTCGCGAGCTTGGACTGAGCGTTCGCACTTTGCAACGTCGGATTGTTGACGAAGGTACAACCTTTCGCGAGCTCCTATCGGAAATTCGGAAGGAACTCGCGCGTGAATATTTGAGTCAGCCCGGAATGCCGCTCACCGAAATTGCATACCTTCTCGGTTTCGAGGACACAAGCTCGTTCTACCGCGCTTTTCGAACATGGGAAGATACGACGCCGGAAAGATGGCGAGCCGATTCGGGTGCACCTGGTTCCCGCTAAACAGAAATGACATAAGCAAATGAGGACCGACTGGTGGAGCGAAATTACAGAGGCACCCGTCGAAAAGAAGAGAACCCTTTCTGAACCTTGAACAATGCTCTGATTGGATGGCCTCACATGGCCGAGCCGGATTCTCGGTGCGCGTCCAGCACCGTCAGCAGTTGCCTGGCAAAGTCGATGGATGCAGGGCGTGGGTTGTTAGTGCGATGCACCTGAAGAGCCCACCGCGCCTCTTCTACCTGCCGCACCATATCCCGACTTTGCGCAAACGACACTGAGGCAGTTGCATAGTTGCAGTTCTCACCGCTGATTTTGACTACTTGTTGGGCAACCGGGATTTGCCGATTGCAGCGGCAGGGCGCCTCGTCCGAGGCCAACCCGCAGTAACTCTTCATGAAGCGCAGCATGGTTGTTCGCGCCAGTTGCAGACGCTTGCGAAACAACTCCGGAGAGATCTCCTGAATCTCCGCGGCCTCAGGTCCTTGCAACTCCATGATTTCGCCGAGAATGTACGCCATCCGATGCTCACGATCCAGGCACTGTAACATCCCCATGCTGCATCCGATCTTTACCTCCTCGACCAGAAAGGATTGTTCTGCTTCGGGCAAAGATGTTTCTTGCAGTCCCCCTACAATATCCCCAGCCATCTGCTCGAAGGTCTTATTCAGGCGCTCTACCGCGCTCTTTTTCACGTCAAGGACGTAGTTGACTGCGATGCGGTAGGCCCAGGTCTTGAGCTTGCTGCGGAAATCAAACTGCGAGAGCCGGGTAACAATACGAATGAGAATCTCCTGGGTTGCATCTTCCGCGTCCTCCCGATTTCCCAGCATCCGCAACGAGAGACCAAAGAGATCTCCCTGCAGTGCGGTCACGAGGCGTTCAAGTGCATCCTTATCTCCGGCAATTGCCTGCTGCGTCATTAGTTCAAGCGTTTCAGGCATCTCTGACTCCTCCGCGTTCCATTGCTAAACACTTCGACAAATCCTGATGTCCCATGTGAGATCAGATTACAGCTTCAAGTGACGCCATGCCGCCGCACTGGGCAATCTATCTGCATTTTCTTCGACATAGCGGTGCACAATGACGATGTTTCGTGATGCCTTGTCTCTCTTATCGGTCCAAACCATCAAACGGCGTCAGATAGATTGCTCCAAATCCATCCAGTTTGGCTCTAATTTCTGGTGTTGTTTCGCCATAGACGAACAGCTTCTCGATCTTCGCTAGAGACAAAAACTCCTCCGCGAACGGTGCGAATGTTTTCTCTACATGCGGCAACAGGCCGGGTGTGCGGTAGCGTTCAATGATGTGAACGGAAGTGTGATCGGCATTCACGACGTACTCATACGTCAGAGTATCCAACTCCTTGCTTGTGGCGGCGACAATCTTTGATACCAGCGTCCGGAACTCGGCAAAGTGTTCTGGCTCCACGGTTACGTGGTAGATAGAATAGATCTCGTTTTGCATTTGACCTCTCTTTGTTGCTTGGCGGCAACGATGCTTGCGATACGGAAGCTGTTTGATCATTCGACGAACCTGCTTGGCCTAGTGTGAAATCAGGTCCGTATCTGCTCTGAATCATGAATGCAAATCATCTCAGTTGCCTTATCGATTCGGTGACCTCCTGCTTTCAGGAGGCAGCGACATCCCGTTCGGTTGTACTTTCGAACTGCACCATGAGCTGAACACAGGGGACGTCTCCTAGCTGACCTGACCGATGCTTAACCTGGCCGTGTACTTCGCCTGCTACGATGTCGGCTCCCCAATGAATGTCGCCCGGCCCCATCTCGACTCGAACGCCGCTCTGCGTTTCGATGAACCAACGTCCTGAGATCGGTACCACCCATTGCAGTGCAGGGCTGGGATGCCATTCACCAACCCAACCCACAGGCAGGATATTGAACCAAACCGCCTTCACGGCTCCGGGAAACTGACGCATCCAAATCGCAGTCGCCTCGCCGCTGACGTTGCGCAGTGAAAATGCGTCCAGCCAACGCTGTTCGATGGTTGAATGTCCATCGGATGCGATGCTCATCTCCCAAAACGGCATGGCAGGGGGATTGCCTGTATCCCGTCCATCATTCTTAAGCGGTGGTAGCGCAACACCTTTCAATATCATCTCTTCATCTCCTTTGTTTTCGTTCCACTGGAAACCATTCAGATTATCTGATGTGGTGACTGGGACGTACTGGTTGCGTCATGTCGGGGCAGCCTAGCTCCCTCATCCTAGGCAGGCAGTTGATGTCGTGCAACCCATTTGCTGATTAGACGATTCGCCAAAAGGGAGTGTGAATCCGTCAAATCGGTCCAGGGTTTTCACACTCCTCTCCCGACGCTCGTCAAAAGGACGAAATGACATCTTTCGCAATACGAAAAGAGCGACTCGTTTGAACAGCGATTTTAAGTGCGCGAGCTTTTCGATAGCGAGGAGATGAATCCAAGGAGAAAAACGACATGAAGACGGGAAAGAAATTTAAGGTATCGTCCATCGGAGAGATCAGCAAGATTGGGCGCGTAACGCTGCACGAGGAGCTCGGACTGACGGGTTCCGAGGTGTCGATCAACAATTTGCCCGCGGGCGTGAGCGTTCCGTTTGTTCATGCGCACAAGCAGAACGAGGAACTGTACATCGTTCTCAAAGGCAAAGGGCAGTTCTACATCGATGGCGAAGAGTTTGCCGTCGTGGAAGGCGATGTTCTGCGGCTCGATTCCGTGGCTGCGCGCTGCGTGAAGGCCGACGCCGACTCATCTCTGAGCTACATCTGCATTCAAACTCAGACAGGTAGCCTGAAGGGCTTTACGGAAACCGACGGCGTGCCGGTAGAGGCCAAGCCAAGCTGGCTCTAGGCTGAGCGTATTCCGACGGCGCGCAGGAGCCTCTTGACTGAGATTCACAGAAAGGGCCCGCGCGTCGTCAAAAGGTGGAACGGGAGGGGATGGGATGGCACGGAACGGTTCGGCAATCAGTCGGCGGCAGGCAATTCAATTGTTTTCTTTGACCGCAGGAGCGGCGGGTGCGCTGTTGCACCCCAAAGCGATCTTAGCCAAGGAGACAGGAAC
>JBAPYY010000605.1:0-3946 GCA_049284975.1 Occallatibacter sp. | reverse complement strand
GGGATTCTCTTCCCAACTGCGGTCGAAGCTGACCGGCAGCTTGCCCTCCGGATTGTGCCTGCCGAAGAGAATTTCTCCAACGGCTGTGCCACCCTCCTGGCCGGGATAGTAGGTGTGCAACAGCGCAGGAACTTTGTCGAGCCAACGCCGCGTATCCATGCCGCCGCCGCCGGTGAGTGTGACGATGGTGTGCGGATTGGCCGCAGCGACGGCCTCGATCAGCGCGTCTTGTCCCCAGGGAAGCGTGAAAGTGCGATCGTAACTCTCACCCTCGGTGGGAGGCGCGAAGCCGACCGCAACGACAACTACATCCGCAAGGGCCGCAAATTGCTTGGCTTCCGCGGAAACCAGATCGGCTTCATTGGCGATGCCCAAACCGAAGTGCACAGTAGAGGAAGTTGGAACACACTCGGCCACAACATTCACCGTTTGGCCGGCTTTCAAATCGATCGCCCAGGATTGTGGGGCCTGACCTTCGGCGTGAGGCGGGATCGGTAACTGCTTGCCGTCAACCGCGATTTTGAACTCGTCGCCGCCCTCTGACTGGAAGGCCTCCAGAAGAATGTAACTGCCGGTCTTGGCAGCCTTATAACTGGCGCTGTAGCGAATGCTTTGAGGAGTCTCAGTTCTAGGTGGTCGCCTTTGTCGTTGGAAGTCGCCAATATACGGTTGGGTGACGATCTCCGGTTTGCCGCTGAAGTCATTGCTCGGAAAAGTGGCCACGGTCACGCCACTCTCCCACTGGGTGCCGCGAAAGACGTCATTCATCTCCGGCAGGCCGCGGGAATAAAGCACATGCACATCAGGTCCAGCCACATTGGCGATACCGGTGAGAATGCTGACCGGCTCGAATGCGTGAGACTCTGACGAACCTCCCCCGCCGGTCACAGCCGGCCAGGCATCGGGGCCGATTATGGCGATGGTCTTCACCCTGGCCGGATCGAGCGGCAACAGGTGGTCGTCGTTTTTCAGCAGCGTCAGGCTCTCACGCGCGCCGGCGAGAGCAATCGCGCGATCAGCCACAGAGTAGGTCGAGTCGGCTGGATCAAATTGCGGGCGGTCGAGGAAGCCGTAGCGCAGCACGGTCCTCAGCAGGCGCACCAACTTGTCGTCGATGGTGGATTCCTTAACCCTGCCGTCTTTGACCGCGGCCAGAAGAGTCTTCTCATCCATGAAGCGCGCACTGGGCATCTCGAGGTCGAGGCCGTTATTGGCCGCAGCCACACCATCATAGGTGGCATCCCAGTCCGACATGAGAATCCCCTGGAAGCTCCACTCTCCCTTGAGCACCTTGAGGTTCAGGAAATCGTTTTGCGTCGCGTGGACGCCGTTGACCAAATTGTAGGAATCCATCACCGCATCGACGTGGGCCCGTGTGACGGCGGCTTCAAAGGCCGGCAGGTAGATTTCGCGCATGGTGCGCTCGTCCACGTCGGAGCTCACATTGTGCCGGTTGTACTCCTGGTTATTGAGGGCGTAGTGCTTGACTGTGGCGATGACGCCCTGAGACTGGATGCCCTCAATGTAAGAGACTGCCAGGGCCGCATTCAGAAACGGGTCTTCGGAGAAGTACTCGAAGTTCCGGCCAGCCAATGGAGAGCGCGCGATGTTTACGCCTGGGCCGAGCAAGAAATTTACGCCGCGTGCGCGGGCATCTCTGCCCAGGCCTTCGCCGACCCTGCGCGCCAGAGCCGGGTCCCAACTTGCGGCCAGCGCGGCTCCGCCTGCGTAGGCAGTTGTCGGTCCCCAGCTGCGCACGCCCAAAGGACCGTCGGACATCTTGAAGCGCGGCAGTTCGATCGACTGCGCTGCTTTCGTGAACAAATTGTCTTCGCCGCCAAGCAACTCGATCTTCTCCTTGAGCGCGAGCCTGGCTACAAGGGCGCGGGCCCTAGCCTCGATTTGAGGCGAGTCCGGCGCTGGCGCCTGCGCGGCCGCGGTAAGTGCGCAGCCCGACAGCATCTCAAAAAGGCAGACGATGATCAAGAAGACAAACGGTTGTGTAAAGGGATTTCGTGATTTTCTCATGACCGGAAAAGGATATAGCATTGAACTCTTAAATGTATACGAGAGTCTTTTTTTATTTCGAATTTGAGAGCATCGACAATGCCGTCAACTGGCATTGCATGGAGGGCGGCCTTTTGGAAGCAAAACTACTCGCCACCTCTCACATGTTTGAGACCCGCGCCGAATTTGTACCGCTGGCGTCATCATTAATTGCATCAATAAGTTGCAGGTTACGCGCATCGTCCAGCTCGGGCTTTACAACCCCAGGATCTTCAGCCTCAAGGGGGTCAATTGCTGGCCATGCGAAAGCTATTGGCAGCCGGAGATTGTTTCCTCAGCAACTCCGAAGTTGACGCCTGTTCCGATGGTTTTGCACTTCTCTGCGGTCCAATCCGAGTCTATGATGAGTTTTCACAGGGCTTTTTTTGTTTGCGAGGAGGTCGTATGAGCGAGAATCAACCGGCTGCGGCGCGGAACCAGGGCCGCCGCGAATTTCTGAAGGCGAGCGGTGCAATCACGGCCGCGCTTCTGGCGCCGACGGCACTGGCCGACACACGGAAGGCTCTTCCCAGCCTACCCTCGAACCCCAAGACTCTCGCGGCCATGCCGACACGCAACCTGGGCAAGACCGGCTACAAGGTGGGCATCTTCTCGCTGGGCGGGCAAGGCTCGCTCGAGAAGCCGAACAACTTCGAAGTGGCGGTTCCCATCCTCGAGCGCGCGCTCGACCTTGGCGTGAATTACATCGATACATCGTCCATTTATGGCGGGCCGGAGCGCTGGAGCGAGCAGTATGTGGGCAGGGTGATGGCGCATCGGCGCAAAGAGGCATTCCTGGCCACCAAGACCATTCAGCGGACCCGCGAAGGCTCGCTGCGCATGATCGAGAAATCTCTCGAGTTGCTGAAGACTGATCACATCGATCTTTGGCAACTACACGACATAGGCACCATGACCAATGTGGATGCGATCTTCGCCAAGGGCGGCGCGATGGAAGCGCTGCTCGAGATGCAGGAGCAGAAGGTGGTGCGCAACCTTGGCATCACCGGCCACTACCGGCCTTACTGCCTGATCGAGTGCATCAAGCGCTATCCTTTTGACACGGTTCTGATGGCTATCAACGCCGCCGACCCGCACCACTACAGCTTCAGCGAGGCGTTGTTGCCGCTGGCGGTGGAGAAGCAGATGGGCATCATCGGAATGAAGGTGCCGGGCCGCGGGCGGATTCTTTCCACATGGACGCCGCCACCTATCGAGGACCAGCGACATATGTGGGAAGGTATGGTGCTGGCGCCAACGCCGGGAACAATCACCATGCGCGAGGCGATGTATTACGCGCTCTCTCAGCCGGTGAGTACGATCATTATCGGCTGCGATACAGTGGCGCAGCTGGAGGAGAATGTGCAGCTAGCGCGGGGGTTCACACCCTTGAGCGAAAGCCAGTTGGCCGAGTTGGTGAAGCGCGTCGAGCCCGTCTCAAGGCAATCGCTCTTCTTCCGGTTCTACGACCACGGGTAAGAAGCGACCCGGTGCGGAAATGGAAAATGCAGTATAAGGCAATCGCTTTGCCCGAAAGATGAACTGTTTCTGATGGATGGCCGGAGCGAGGGGGAGAATCTTGCCCATGAAAAACCTCGTGCCGAAAATGTACCACCCAAATACGGGGAAACAATATGTAAAATCGATTGCCTAAATGCAATTAAGAGGGATAGAATCATCTGAGCATCAACAAGTTCATCCACGGATTCATATGATTTTGAAGACTCGACGCGATTTTTTACAGTACTTCGCTGGGACTGCCGCCGCCGCGCTTTCCAAGGGGCCGATGTTGTGGGCGCGACCGATCGAAACCCAACGGCCGGTCCGAGCATGGGTGACCGCAGGCTCGCAGAGGTTTGCAGGACTCGAGGCGCCGCGGTGGCAAAGGTCGGTGGCGAAC
>JBAPYY010000604.1:0-3050 GCA_049284975.1 Occallatibacter sp. | reverse complement strand
ATTGCAGAATGTGCAGGGTCCGCGGCATCCAGTCCTCATGTTCGCCTTGAATCAGATGTGCGATCACGGTGCTCGCGCTCCACGTATTCCCGCCTTCGTTTGTTTCCGTCCACGCTTCCGGCAATCCGCGTAGCAGCGCATTGAGCGCGGCCGGCGTACGTTCCAGCAGCCCAATCATATTCTCGAGTTTGCATTGCATCCTCAACCTCCCAGGCCCCCTTCTCTTTTTACTACTCCCTTGCCCCTGCCACTTAGACAACAACGGCCTGAGAGCGTTCGTTCCCAGGCCGTTGGGAACCCCGGGCAGTTAATCGGCAACTCGGCAACCGGTAACTCGGCATTTACCACTCCGTCACTGCGAGCAGCTGGCAATTCGCCCGAAGCTTCCCTTGTTTTGCTCAAAATCAAGCCTTTTGCACCCAACCGAGAAAGCATGGAGCTTGAAATTGTCTTAAACCCCGATTTGCAGCGAACCTGACGCTCTCTCTTGGCTGGCCGTTTCAACGCAGCTGCGACGCACTAAATTCTGCGGTATGTGCAATTCGCTCTTGCCAACACGCGACCCACTCTGATGAACTATTCTCGTCTGAATTCTGAGTGTGAGTATGAAAATCGGTCATCTTGTTATCCTCCTTGCCGGCGTCTTTGCCTACGGCACGGATGCCGTAGCCCAAGACATTGGGCAGACGATGCTGGTTAACCAAAAGGGCATACAGAGCGTGGGAAATGCCAACCAGCATCCGATCCAGATTAACCTGCATTCCGCACAGCCGGCAGCGAATAGCGAAACAACACGAGAATATGCGGTTGCCGATGCGCAGCGCACCTGGGATGACTGCGGTTGCGCAAAACAGCCAATTTTTGCTGTCTATGCAGGCGAACTGGTTCCGGGAACTCAAGTATTCATCATCAGCCCCGCCGACAGCGCGGTGATCTATTACACCACCGATGGCTGGACTCCGACCGAAGCCTCCCCGCGCTACACAGGGCCCATCACCATCAATGCTGACACCAGATTGCAGGCGATCGCGGAAGAACCTAATAAGCTGCCCAGTATAGTCGCCGAGGTGATTTACACGGTCAAAGAGTCACCGGTTCCCAAGCTGGCGCGAGCGTCGGTGGTTGGAGGGATCTTGCTCAAAGGCACGCCGCTGCGCCTCGTGACCGGCGCGGACCTCACATCGGAATCGGCGCAGGTAGGTGACCGCATTCCGCTTCTGCTGGATGAGGACGTGATGGTCGGCGAGACTATCGTAGCGCCCAAAGGTTCCCCCGTTGAAGCCAGAATTACGAAGGTTGACCGGGCTGGACGAGATGGTAAACCGGGCGTGCTCGCTTTTCAGGTCCAGTCGCTCAGTGCGCATGGGATCTCGGTCCCTCTCAGTGCAAACCTGACGTTGGCAGCACCAGACACCGCGGAGCGAGCCCAGAGACTTTCAAATGCCTCCTCGGTACATGTCGTAGGTGCTCTGCCTCCGGGTAATGAGGCTGAAATCGAGCCCGGCATGGTTCTCACCGCACTCGTCGGCGCCGACACCCCCTTGCACCGTTAATCGACTACTGTGTGGTCGAGACGCAACTTAGGGCAATGCTGACAGATGCACTGGCTGTTGCGCCCACTTGCCCTCTTCGGTGGTGATCTTAAAATCCGAGTCGGGGATCACCGGTAAGCCTGGAATACCCCAGCCGGAAGGTGAGTTCGAAACTCCGCATCGGGTCCAGTGATCTCAACCAGTGCAACTGTCTTTTCTGGGATTGGCGGCGCTACTCTCCATCACCCTGGCCCTCAACCAGCCTTCCTGTAAAATGTTTGTATTGAGATAGGATTCCGTTCTCAAGATGGATATGGCCCCGTAACTCAGGTGGATAGAGCGGCAGTTTCCTAATTTCTATAAAGTATTTATTATGAGGTACTTAGATGAACACAAATGCACAGAAAGATACTTAAAATGACTAAGAGAAATTCATTCGGTGAGGGGATTTCAGCTTGGTAGAGAATCAGTTTTATCAACTGTTGCTCTGGCGACCAGACCGGAGAAGAGCACCGGTCTTCTAAGCCGGCGGTTTCGGGTTTGATCCCCGACTCGCCTACCATAGATAGTAAAGGATTGCCGAATCGACAACCCTTTATTAGTTCGCGACTGTGGGTTTTTGGGGCGACCTCGGCGACCAACCGCCAAACATCTGCGCCCGGGGTCACAGACCGTAGACTTGACTTTGACGGCTGTGCCCGGCGTGAGCATTTAGAGGAAGCGCAATGTAGAACGCAGCCTCATTGTTATGCCCGAAAAACCCGCCAGCGGAACGAACAGAGAGGAACCGTATGTACCGCCCGATCTTCTTGGCTTGGCTTCTGATTCTTACCAGCGTTGCCTGCGCGCAGGAAGCAACCGTAAGAAGACCTGCTATCACCGGGATTTCGCACATGACGCTTTATGCGGACGACCTGGTGAAGTCGCAGCAGTTTTATAGCTCCTTGCTTGGCTGGGTGCAGTCGCCCGCGGGCGGCGTGCAGTCAGGTGTCTGGTTCTACGCGAACCACCTGCAGTACATCGAGTTGGTATCTCCCCCGAGCCAAGGGTTGGAAAATCGTCTTCAGGTCATCGGCTTTTCCACCAGCGACGCTGAGGCGCTGCGCCGGTTTCTCGCTGCAAGTGGAGCGAAGGTGCCGCTGGCTGTCAGCGTAGAAAAAGGTGGAAGCAAAATCTTTCAAGTAGACGATCCGGAGGGAAACAAAGTTGATTTTGTTCAGGCCGGCATCGCCGCGCCGAAAGCGCCGAAGTCAGAGCCGCTTCCATTGAGCGGGCATATCATTCACGTTGGCTTTGTGGCCCATGATCGCGCCGTCCTCGACCATTTCTATAAGGACCTGCTGGGATTCCATCTGTATTGGCAGGGCGGATCGGCCGCAAGCCATACGGATTGGGTGATGATGCAGGTCCCTGATGGAACGGACTGGCTGGAGTATATGTTGTATCTTCCCGTCGCTCCGTCCCGTGGCCAGCTGGGGAGTGCCAACCACTTCTCCCCAGGCGTTGTCAGCATAGAAG
>JBAPYY010000603.1:0-9072 GCA_049284975.1 Occallatibacter sp. | reverse complement strand
GTAGAGATCAATCGCTCGCCATCTATTCCCCTCAAGGCCGGCGTTGAAGAGCTTGTCCGGATCTGGAAGGCTTGCGCCCTGAGCGAAGGTCAGCTTTACCTTATCCTTGTGAGCGTTCCCCACACAGATGAGCCCATCGCGAGACCAGCAAGGCGAGCCCATCCATTTCCATTCCTCGATTATTTCGGGGTCGGCATCAAGAATGATCTTGCGAAGCCTGGCAAGCATCTTGCCGCGCCAGTCCGCAAATTCTGCGATACGTTTGCTAATAATCTCGGATGGGTTTGTGACGGCCACGCCCACATTATGCCTGAGTTCTCATTTCTCTTGAAGATTATTCCCGGAGAAAATGGAAGAGGCCGGGGATAGAAAGCAGGGAATCAGCGGACGCGTGTCGTGCCTGATCCACGACTCCTGTCTACGCCCGTCCGGTCATCCCATAGAGAATCGCCCGTGCCGTCGAGTCCTCGCCGGAATTCGAGCTGATCATCAGGTCGTAGAGGTGAGGATTGAGCCAGTATTTGCCGAAGTACTGTTGCAGATACTTGGCGCGCTCTTCATCCACGATGCGCATGCGCTGCTCAATGTTGGCGCCCTTATCGAGCCGGCAACGCAGGCGCGCCACGCGCTCCTGGCACGATGCGTACACGAAGACGTGGTATACGTCGTGCCTGTGCTGCAGCACGCACTGCGAACCGCGGCCGACAATCACGCAATTTCCCTCGGAGTGTGCCTCGTCGATAATTTTCTGCGAGATTTTTACCATCTCTTGGGCATCGAAGACGGAACTCTCGCCCAGTTCCAGGCCGGCAGCCAAAGCTGCCGAGCGCATCGCCTGCTGGTTGATGCGTCGCAGCCACGAATCCACATGCTCATCGTAATGGCGCACCACATTTGAATCCACGTGGGCCGCGTAAGCGATGGCGTCAATAATGTCACGGTCCAGCAATTTCCAGCCGAGCCACTCGGCGATGGTTTGCGCAATGCGCCCTCCACCGCTGCCGAACTCCCTGTTCACTGTCAATACTCGGTATTCCACGTTTCCCCCTCGCAATACCGGTAACAGTCCACTTTATTCCTACCAGCGCGTTCTTTCCAATTGATTCCGCGCTGCGCTGTCACACGCTCTCGCTCGGCGTCGTCCTCTGAATAGGTCGCCAAGTTGTTGTTTTAGAGTAACTTGAGAATACTGTCGATGACACTTCAACCTAATGCTTTTATACAACTGCCATGTGAATGGAACAAAAGCCGGTTACCTTCTTGGAAACTTTGGTGCCATGGGAGTTACACAAAATCTCGCGTAGAGTGTGTGTAGCCCAATTGGGCAGGGATGTCGCTTATGGAAACTTCAAAGTCCGCGTTACGGTCCTCGACTGCTTCTTCCCGAAAAGCAGCTCAGCAGCAGGAAGTGCGCTGTGCAGTGCGATTCCCGCTGAAATTGCCTGTTGTAGTGTCAATCGGTATAGAAGGGATTGCCGCTCTTACCAAGGATGTCTCAGCCAGCGGCGTCGCTTTTGAGATGGGAAGCTCGGTCCATTCAGGGCAAGAGATCCATTTTTCCTTACGAATGCCAGGTGCAGTTTTGGGTACCCCGCACGATGTACTGGTTCAATGTCGGGGACGTGTGGTACGCTGCTCGAAGAACCAAAGTAACTATTTGGCTGCCGCCACTATCGACGATTACCAATTCGCAGAGCAGTGACAGCTGGAGCGGGCCGGCAAAACCACTTTCTGGCTTGGCAAGAACGAATGATGGATCAATTGGACGACTCTCCCGAAGGCGATATTCATGGCGCTCCGGTCAAGCCGGGCACCATCCGGGTAATTCTCGCCGATTCCCAGGCGATTTACCGCGTCGGTATTCGCAAGGTATTCGCGCTTGAGGACGATTTGCGCGTCATCGCCCAGGCTGATTCTCTTGAGAATCTGCGCTCGGCCATCGAGCGCCATCCCACTGATATTGTGCTGCTTGAGGGTAGCCTGTTGGCGGGCACTGCCAACGCCATCCCTGATCTGCTGCGAGTAGCCCCCGATGTAAAGCTCATTGTGCAGGCTGTTGCGGCCGACGAGAGCCAGACAGTCGAGCTTTATCGCCGTGGCGTCCGTGGCATCGTCAGCCGCTCCATCTCGCCCGATCTGCTGGTTCGTTGCGTTCGCCGCATCGCCGCAGGAGAGACCTGGATCGATAATCAGTCTGTCAGTTGGGTCATCGAGGCCTATCGCGCCCAGGCTTCCGCGCTGGTCAACCCTCGCACCCAGCCCAGATTATCGCCCAAGGAAATGGCCATCATTACCTGCATCACGCAGGGCAAACGCAATAAGGAGATAGCCTTTCAGTTGGGTACCACCGAACAGGTGGTCAAAAATTATCTGCGAAAAATCTACGACAAGCTTGGGGTAAGCGACCGGCTTGAACTCGCTCTGTATTGCCTGCACAACAAGATTATTCAAACCGATTCCGATGAAGAATCGGTGGCGCAAAAGCTTGTGAGCCAGTAACAGGATTCTTCCCGCCAGAACGCTTTCTTCTTTTATTACCCGGTCGTTCCTATCTCTGCTCCTCGCTTCGTTTCCGCGCCAACTCCAACAAGCGAATCAGTTCCTCCAGTTCCGCCCGCTCCAGATGCCCCAGCAGTTCCCTGGGAAGCAAAAGAATCGTAGGGTCCATCTCGCTGAGCAGAGCCAGTCCCGCTTCGGAGATCTGTGTCCAGACCACGCGACGATCCTGAGCGTCGCGCTTCTGGCGGATAAACTTGAGCGCCTTCAGCCGCTTGAGCAGGCGTGTGATGTCCGGCTCGGCGGTAATCATGCGGCTGCCGATCGCGGCGCAGGTCAGTCCGTCGGGTTGCGCTCCGCGCAGGATCCTCAACACGTTATATTGCGTCGAAGTTACGCCCCAATTGCGTGTCTTCAAGTGAAAAGCGCGGTTCAGGCAATCGGAGGTGCGCAGCAGATTGAGCAGAGCCTCTTCCTCCAGGCTTGCAAATGGGCGCTCCTGCGCAATTTCCAGCTTCAGTCCTGCCACGGGCGATCTCCGATCTGCTTATTGCTTCACCACTTCCAATTCAATGGTCAGCTTCACTGCGTCGCCCACCACGACGGACGGAACTTTGGTGCCGATGCCAAAGTCGCTTCGGCTGATGGTTGTGGTGGCCGTGAAGCCGGAGTGCGGCTTTTTGTCCCTGCCCGGCACAGGCCCGGTGGGGCCTTCCACTGTCAGAACCACCGGCTTCGTAATGCCGTGCAAAGTAAAGTTGCCTGTCACCGTCAGCCCGCTGCCGTTCTTCACCACACTCGTGCTGACAAAGTTGGCCGTCGGAAAACTGGCCACATCGAAGAACCTATCCGATTTGAGGTCAGTGTCGCGAGCCGCCACTCCGGTGTCAACGGTGTTCACGTCGATGGTGGCCGTCACGGTGGATTTGGTAATGTCGGCATCGTTCAAAACAATAATCGCCGCCACATTACCGATGCGGCCATGCACATGTGAGACGCTCATGTGCTCAATGTTGAAATCAACCTCGCTGTGCATGGGATCGCTGGTCCATGTCGAAGTCTGTCCTGAGGTTTGCGCCAGGGCCAGGGGAGCCGCCAACGCCAGAATGCTCGTCAATACTGCCATCTGCTTCATAGTCAAATCCTCTCGTAGTTGGGCCCGGGGCCCGTCAGGGAAGTTGGGGAAGAAATAAACCCTCTCGCGGGATCCGCGCCGCGAGTAAATGCCGGAGCCTCGAAATCCAGTCGCACACATAGGATGCGTCAGAAAAGATATTCGTTGCAACAAATAATTTTTGGTTGTCGCCCTGTCCGCTGCTGAACGCATCCCTTCGCTCGTCGTCTGCTATTCTCCCGTTTATATGTCCGTTCTCGGTGACTTCCGCTGCCTCACCCGCACCCAGCGCCACACCTTCCTGGCCGGCTTCCTCGGCTGGACGATGGATTCGCTCGATTACTTCATCCTCATTCTCTGCGCTCCGGCCATCGCCACAGAATTCCACACGCGCCCCTCGGCCGTGATGGGCGCGGTTTTTTTGACGCTGGCCTTTCGGCCGGTGGGCGCGGTGCTCTTTGGGGTGCTGGCTGACCGCTATGGACGCCGGCCGGTGCTGATGGTAAACATCTTCAGCTTCTCAGTGATTGAGCTGGCTTGCGGCTTTGCGCCCTCGCTCGGCGCGCTGCTTTTGCTGCGCGCAGTCTTTGGCCTGGCGATGGGCGGCGAGTGGGGCGTGGGCGCAGCGCTGGTCTTCGAGACGTTGCCCGCCGAGGGCCGCGGCGGATTCAGCGGTATCTTGCAGGAGGGTTACGCGCTAGGCTCCATTCTTGCCGCGGCCATTTACGCTCTCTTCTTCCATGCGATTGGCTGGCGCGGACTCTTCATTCTCGGCGCGACTCCGGCCCTGCTCGTTTTCTACGTGCAGGCGCGCGTGGCTGAGTCGCCTGTCTGGCTTGAAAGAAAACGCAAACGGCTGGAGCGCGCCGCGGTGGCTGTCACAGGCGCCAGGGCAGCGGACTGGGCACGCCTGATGGCCTTCCTACCCACGTTCCTTTTCCTGGTATTGCTGATGACCGCCTTCATGAGCTTTTCGCACGGCACGCAGGACGTATATCCCACCTTCCTCGCCACCCAGGCCAGGCTGACGCCTCAGATCGTCGGCCTGATCGGCGTGCTGTACGGATTCGGTTCCATCGCCGGCGGCATCGTCTTTGGCGCACTCTCTGAGAAATGGGGCCGCAAGCGGGCCATCGTAACTGCCGCGCTGCTGGCCATTCCTGTGATTCCGCTCTACGCTTATGGCCACTCGGCTCTCACGCTGGGCATCGGCGCGGTACTCATGCAATTCATGGTGCAGGGAGCATGGGGTGTAGTGCCGGCCTATCTCACCGAATTGTCGCCGGCTCCTGTGCGCGCCACTGCGCCGGGCCTGGCCTATCAGTTGGGCGGCCTCATCACTTCATGGAACGGCAAGGCACAGGCATTAGTCGCGGAGCGCACGGGCAACTATCCCGCCGTGCTGGCAATTACTGTAATCGTTGTGGCGCTGACACTTGCCGGACTCGCGCTCATGGGCCGCGAAGCCAAGGGCCAGCAAATGACGGCAACGTGACGTGATTATCGCAAATCTCGCTTAAGATCTATACTTCTGAAGACATTTGCTAGGACGAGAAGATGGCAGGCAGAGATCGCTTCAACTTGTGGTTGCCGTTCTATTCTGCGATTGGCTCAATACTCCTGTTCCTGCCCGTCATCATTTACGGCGGCGACGTAGATTTTTTGTATGTCCTTTTCGCTGTCCCGACCAGCATCATCTTCCTAACTGCCACTCTTATTTTTTCTATTCGCAAATTGAAACTGCGGAGCCTAGCGGTTTTATCGATGGTTGTAGTCTTTTGGGTTGTCTCATGGGGCCTACTCAAGAACTCTCGTGTGCTGCACTCCACTGTTCAATGGCATATTCGATCGAAGGATTACAAAGCCAAAGTTCTGGCGCAGCCGGTCACAGCAAACGGGGAACTGAAACATGTTGAATGGGACGGCTGGGGATTTGCTGGAGCTGACACGGTTATGTCTCTGGTATTCGATCCGACCGATTCGCTCTCGATGGCGGCCAAGAGCCATTCCTCCGGAAAACTCAATGGCATCCCGTGCGAAGTCTATCGAGTTCGCCGTCTGGAGAGCCATTATTACACCGTTCTGTTTTATACCAATACCAATTGGGACCGATGCGATTAGTACGACATGAATCTGAGCTGGGGTTGCCTCCCGCTGCGACCTCACCGCTCACCGCTTATACAACCCAATCAACTCGCCACGCGCCAGAATGTGTCCTTGCATGGCTGCTTCTACCTGCGCCCGTGTGGCACCCACCGCCAGATTCAACTTCGTATCCAGCGCATACAGCGTGAAGTGGTAGTGGTGCGGCGAACCGGGCGGAGGACAGGGGCCACCGTAACCGATCTCGCCAAAATCGGTGCGTCCCTGCCGCGAGCCGTCCGTTAACTGGCCCAGGCCTGGCAGTCCCTCCGGCAGCGCCCGCGTCTCGGCAGGCAGATCGTAAAGCACCCAATGCACAAAGGTTCCTCTTGGCGCGTCCGGGTCAGCGACGATCAGAGCAAGACTCGCCGTTCCGGCCGGTGGCGTGCTCCAGGCCAGTTGCGGAGAAACTCCCGCGCCGCTGCATGTGAACTTAGCCGGAATCTGGCTTCCCTGGAAACTGATGCTGGTCAGATTCATCGCTCCTCCCTTCACATTAGAAGCTCGACAACCTGGCAGCGCCGCAACCACCAAAATCCCTACCGCAACCCACCACGCCTTCCGCTCCAACCATCCGCTAACGCTTTCCCGGCTATCGTTCTTCGAAACGCGCATTCGTTGTCCTCTTCCAAACACCTTCCAGATGAAAGGGAATTCTAGATCATTCACACAGCTTCTGTAACGCACGAAACATTTGATCCAACTGCTTCGCCACTGTGCCAATTGTGGCGCACCAGCCTATTCCCTATTCCCTAGTCCCTAGTCCCTGTTCTTATCACTTCGGCCGGATCAGCTCCAAGCGGTCGCGCGTCCGCACCCATGTGTTGCCGGCCATGCGGCCCACGGCATCCAGGCCCGCGGGATCAACGCGAAAATCCTCCACCAGATCCTCGCGCACATGAAACCGGACCACTTCGCCCAGCACAATAACGCCGCTCCCCGGTGCGCGGCCAGTGTAGATGACCTGAAGCAGCTTGCACTCCATCTGCGCGGGCGATTCGGCCACGCGCGGCGGCCGGACGGCTTCGCTCGGAACCGGCGTCAGCCCGGAGAGCTGAAACTCGCTCACCTCCGGCGGAACCTCGGATGAGGCGGCGTTGGCGGCCGCGGAGATGACGTCGCTGACCACGTTGATCACGAACTCGCCCGTCTCCTCCACGTTGCGCAGAGTGTCTTTGCGCGAGCCCGCCTCGGCTGAATCGGCGGGCCGCAGCGATGGGCAAAACAGCACAGTGGGCGGCACAGAGCCTACGCCGCAGAAAAAACTGAAAGGCGCCAGGTTAGCCACGCCCTCTCGGCTCAACGTCGAAACCAGCGCTATCGGCCGTGGCACAATGATGCCGGTCATCAGCTTATAAACCTGCCGTCGCAGGCATTCAGCCGGGTTGAAACTAATCATTCCGGTTCCCGATAAGCGAATAGCGTCCATGCAGATAGCCTAAAGCATTTCCCAACGACGCGGTAACGTTACGAATCAGGTGCATACGCCGAAATTCGTCTGCTGGTAACATTCAATGATGCACAATTAATAGTAGGAGAATTTTCTTGCCGCGCATTCACTTTCACCAGCAACTCGCCGAACTCAAGGACAAGCTTCTGGCTATGGCTGCGCTCTCGCAGCAAGCGGTCGAATCTGCGGTAGACGCCTACCTGCAGCGCGACAAGGGCCTGTGCAAGTACGTCAAGCAGAATGAGAGAGCCATTGACACCGCACAGCGCGACTTGGACGAGATGGCCTATGAACTGCTGGCCAAGGAACAGCCCATGGCCATCGATCTGCGCTTTATCCTCGCGGTCATCAAGATCAACGGCGACCTGGAGCGAATCGGCGATCAGTCCATGGGCATTGCGCGCCGGACCAGGGAGATGCTCAAGCACGAAGAGATCGAGATGCCGGTGGATTTTGCGGCTATGGGAGAATTTACAGGCCGCATGATTCGCTCAGCGCTGCAATCGCTGATGGAAGGCGATGTGCGTCTTGCCGAAGAGGTGCGGGAGATGGATGACGAGATCGACCGCATGAACCGCCGCGCCAACGCCGACTTGCTCCAGCTCATCCAGCAGAACCCGGACTTTACTCAGCAGGCAATAAGCGCCATCCTCGTTGCAAAGCACCTGGAACGCATTGCCGACCACGCTCGGAACATCGCCACCGATATCATTTTCTGGATTCGCGGCGCAGACGTGCGCCACCAACTCAGTCTCCTTGCGGATTGAGGTTGAGCAGGGAACACCCGTTCCCTGCTTCGCTTTCCCTTACTTGTCTGTCAGATCGGGCAACCCAGCATCGGTAGCGGTCGGAAGCTTGTGCGTTTCCCACATCTGTTCCATCACCAGATTCCAACGCTCGCTGCGGCCAACCCACAGTTGCGCTGCGCGGTCGTAGCGTGCCTGGTTCACCTCCAGCCAATAGGGCCGGTTATCGCGCAGCCATGCCTGCCGGTAGAGTCCGCCCAGCAGAGCGTAGCCGTCGCGAATATCTTCCAGTAGCCCGTTGTTCGAACCGATGGTCTCCAACTTCGCCTCGATCTCGTCCACGTGGCTCTTGTTGACAGGCAACGCCCGCGCCTCGGCGTAGAGTGCAGCGGCCTCGTCTGCTGCCTGAAATTTGAGGCCCACAAAGTCGATGCGGCGCGCGCCTAACTCCATCGCGTCTAGCGCTTCAGGGTTTTCCAGAGTGCGATCCTCTGCGCTTGCAGCGGCTCTGGCCTCGGCCACTAGCGTGATAGCGCGCTCGGCGTGCAGGCGCAGCTGGCTCTCAGCCGGTCGCAGCCTGGCGCCCAGGCGTTGGCCGTCCGGTGAGAAGGGATCGATCCAGAAGTACGCGTCAGCTGCATCATGCAAGCCGGCCTCCTTGAAAGCAGCGTGGGCGATCATCAGCTCGCGCTGCGCCTGGCTGATCTTGCCCGTCGGGTCGTGATGAAACGCCAGTCCATACGAGTCCGTAAACGCATCCTCCGAGCTTTCTCCCGCCTGCCAGCCCGCCGCGGCGCCAAAGAGCACTCCAAACCAGTTCTCGTCAAAAATCCCTTCGCCGTCATCGTTCCAAACAGTATTCAACACACCCGTGCAGCCCAACGCCTGACCATCGCTCACAAAGGCGCGGATGTTTGCCAGAGCCTCGTTGTTGTTGGGGTAAACGCGGTTCCAGTTGGCCACGCCGGGCGACACCCAGGTCTCCAGGCCGGCTTTGGTAAACGGCTCGATGATCGGCTTGTAGCTTGGCCGGGGGTTGTACTCCCAGGGTGCGGCGATCATGTCTTTGGGCAAAGTGCTTACCAGTTCGGGCGATTTGACCGCGATGTCGCCCCAGAAGATCA
>JBAPYY010000602.1:0-3813 GCA_049284975.1 Occallatibacter sp. | reverse complement strand
ACCTTGGGACTAAAGCGGTGTTTGTCCTAATTAAGGCTCTGCTTGCCATGATGCGGGATCACGCGAAATGCCATTCATACGCCGGTTTCCTGACAGTGCTAAAGTCGTGAAGTAGGTTTTGGGCGTGTAGTCCATTTCCCCAGAAAACCACGAAAGGTGAGAGGCATATGACTCTAGTGCAGAGGCTCTGCGCGATAGCGTTCATCGCTGCGGCGACGATTAATTGCGCCTTGATGTCAGCCCAGGCGGGCGATCCGACGGCGATTCAGCGAAAGCTTTACAAGCAGTTCAAACTGACGACAACTACGGCTGACCGTTCGGATATTGTCACGCCGGGGGATGTGGTTGTCATCCATGCACCGGGGCTGGTGATGTACGCTGCGGCCTCACCAATGCCGCCGTCGAACACCTACAAGCACGGGAGGATCAGCCAGGGCTGGAGCGGATTTGGCAAGGACTTGGCGATTACCATGGCGTCGGGGGACGGCGGAACGGCAATGGACTATCCGCATCGCACCTTCGTTCCGGACGAAAAGTGCTGGGTGACCGGGATTACGGTTGAGGGAAACGATGTTCTCTTCCAGCTTTACAGCGATCCCTTCGATGGAATCCGCTACTATGCGAACCTGAAGATTCCTTTTCCCAGGAAGAACACAGTGCCGTCCGCGGAGGAGTTAGCGCCGTTGGTTGTCGAAGTGCTCACTGTGGTTCCGCAGGACAATCAGGCGGACCAGGGCGGACAACAGGGCCAACCGGCTCCGCCACCGCCAGAGTCCGCACCTGCGGCACCTATGCCTATGATCGCTCCGCCGCCTCCGCCAGCCGATGCCCCACCACCGACGATTGCTCTGGGCCAAACCAAGAGCCAGGTGACCGCGGCATTCGGACAGCCGCTGAGACTGGCGAAGCTCGGAGTGAAGGAAATTTACTACTACAAGGACATGAAGGTGACCTTCACGAATGGAAAGGTCACCAATGTTGAGTTGCGCGATAACGTAGCTCATTCAGTTTGCACAACCGGTGAGCGCTTCGTGAGTGAGGCGCAGCCCGAGATCGAAAGGGAAAAGAGGATTCAATGACGATGCCAGTTCTTGTGAGGGCCTTGAGAAGCATTTCCTCGGCCGCAATTCTTGCCGCATTCCTAGGCATGACCAGCATGGCCATAGCAGCCAATAACAATAAGTCGGCACCGGCACCCAAGCCGGCTGCCCGCCCTGCTAGCGGAGGCGCGCATACCAACACCGGGAGCGGAGCTGGTCACACTACAACCACCGGCTCACATACGACTACGACGACCGGTTCGCATACGACCACTACGACCGCCACGCATACAACCACTACCACTGGCGGCGGGGGCAAGGTTGGCGCTACTCCTTTGAATAACCGATCGAACATTGCCGGAAGGGCAGGCGCACCCAACGGTGGCCACTCGGCTTTTGGAGGCTCAGGGCCAAAGGGAAGCAATGAGCATGTGACCAAGAGCGGGAGCGCAGTTCGGACCCGGCCCAACGGCAGAGTGAGCGATGTGCATGATGAGCGGCGAGGGATGGATGTACATCACGGGCTGAATGGCAACCGGAGGGTCGAGATGCAGCGCCATGATGGCAGCCGGTTGGTTGCCGAGCGCGGCCGTCGCGGCTACGTTGAGCGCGGATATCGCTACCACGGGCACGATTTTGGCCGTCGGTCCTACTACTACCATGGCCACGAATATAACCGGTATTATCGCGGCTACGGCTATCGCGGGCTGTCTCTAAGCGTTTATGCTCCCGGGTTCTATTTTGCTCCAGGCTTTTATGGGTGGGCCTACAATCCCTGGGCTGCTCCCATCAGCTTCGCATGGGGTTGGGGAGGCAATCCGTGGTTCGGATTCTATGGTGGATTCTTTGCCCCCTATCCGGTCTATCCTTCGGCGGCGTTCTGGCTGACGGACTATATCATTTCGCAGGATTTGCAGGCTGCTTACGCGGCTCATCAGGAGGCCGGTGAACAGGATGGCGCTCCGTCTTCCGCAGGCGGACCGCCGGAGCTTACGCCTGACGTGAAGCAGATGGTCGCCGACGAGGTGAAAAACCAGTTGGCATTGGAAAACTCCGAAGCGGCACAAAATGCCCAGCAGCAGGATGTGGATCCCGGCTCTAGCGGAATCGCGCGCATGTTGGCTGACGGCCGTCCACACACTTTCGTAGCTGGAGCCGCGCTGGATCTGGTGGACGCCAACGGGCAGGAGTGCGCCATCAGCGACGGCGATGTGCTGCTGCTTCAAACGCCTCCGCCTTCAGACGCGACGGCGGCTGATCTGGTTGTGATGGCCAGCAAGGGCGGGAATGAGTGCCAGAAATCCAGCACGGTGGCGGTGCAGTTGACCGACCTGCAGGAGATGCAAAACCAGATGCGGGAGACCATCGATCAAGGGCTCCAGGATTTGCAGGCCAAGCAGGGCAAGGGAGGATTGCCACCGGCGCCGCCCTCGGCCCAGGTGAAGCCGACTGAGACTGAATATGCTCAGATTGCGCCTCCTGCGGATCCGCAGGACGCGGCCGATCTGCAACAACAGGACCAGCAGGCTGATCAGGCGGAGAAGGATGTTACCGCCGATGCCGCGCAGGACAGCGGCGCTCCGGGTGGTGCGGCGGCAGTTACGCCAACAGGACCTCCAGCCGCGCCAGCGTCCGTTGAGCTTGGCCAGACCTTCGATCAGGTGAAGGCGGCCATGGGCGCGCCGACAAGCGTGGCGAATCTGGGGCCGAAGGTGATCTATAACTACAACGGCATGAAGGTCATCTTCAAAGACGGCAAGGTGACGGACGTGCAGTAACTCAACCCGACCGGCACGGGAGGGGACCAACGATTCTCTTCCGCGCCGGAACTTGAATTTCACAAGAAAAACCCGTTATCCGGCAGCAAAGCTCTGCCGAATAACGGGTTTCTTATGTTGTGAATTTCTTTGCGGATCGATTTTACGCGTAGTTGATGGGGTTCTTGCTAAGCCACTGCTCATCGCGCACCTTGCCGATGTTCTTCAACGCGCCTCCGGCGACACTGGCGCTGAGGTGGCGGCTCTTCCAGGCTACTCCCGTGGCGAGCCCGATTGCGCAACCCAACAGGCCATACGCCCATGTGGCAGACGGGGACTTCTTCCTGGAGATGGGATAGCCTACCAGCACACCGACGCAAGCTCCGAGAGCGGCGGGCACGAGAGCGGCGCGAACCGACTCGCCAAGAAATGGAGCAAGAGGCTCTCCATTGAGGAATTCTTCCTGCCCGGTGCGCGCTCCCTCAATTCCAGAGTCTACCAGCCGCCGGCCATAATCGACATTGGATTTCACCCACTCGCCCAGAGCCATGGAACCTCCTCAGTTTCCTCATGAACAACACAAGTTTATCAGATTCCCGGATTTCCGGTCAGGTCAGTACTCCCGATCACAGTTTGCTGTGAACATTAATGAGTTCCAGCCGATGGACAGCTCAAATCGGGACACCCACAAAGCATGACCGTGCGCGTTATTATCGTTCCACTTAATCTTTTTTGGTTGGTGCGGGTGGAATGCGGATAGCGTACGTGCTCACATCGCTGGGTGTAGGTGGAGCGGAACGGCAGGCAGTGGCGCTGGCTGAGCGCATGGCGGCGCGCGGTCACGTGGTATCGCTCATCGTCCTCAGAAGCTGCCAACCTCATGAGTGGCCCACCACGTTCGATATCGTCCGACTCGACGTACGCAAGAATCCGGTGAGCCTTTTGGTTGGTTTCGAAAAGGCCCGGCGCGTTCTGCGCGACTTCCAGCCCGATCTGATTCACAGCCACACTTATCC
>JBAPYY010000601.1:0-15500 GCA_049284975.1 Occallatibacter sp. | reverse complement strand
GACTCACACTCACCAAGTTAGTTCTCAGGCGGAAACCTCATGGTCAGGTTCGTTTTTGATGCGGGGCTTAAACTGGGCAGATGAGAGGCTGTCTTCATTTCGGGTCAAACGGCAGGGTGAGATTGTGAAAGGGCGCACGTCTCCATCTTTTCAAGTGATGCTTGGGGAAGCACTTGGGCACCACCAGGCAGGACGACTGGCGGAGGCTGAGCAGCTATATCGGGAGATTCTGGCCATCGATCCCCGTCATGCGGACGCGCTGCATTTGCTTGGGATGATCGATTATCAGGCAGGGCGTCTGGATGCCGCTGCCGATCTGATTCGCAAGGCGATTGCGATTCATAGCAAGGGCGCCTCCTATTACTCCAACCTTGGCACCGTCGTCCAGGCTCAATGCAAGCTGGAGGAAGCTGAAGCACTGTACAGACAGTCATTGGCCTTAAAGCCGCAGTTGGCAGAGGTTCATGTGAACCTGGCCAACGTGCTGCAGGCGCAAGGAAAGCTCGACGAAAGTGTCATCTTTTATGAGAGTGCGTTGACGCTGAAACCTGACAGCGCCGAAACCTACAACAACCTGGGAAACGCGCGGCGGGAGCAAGGCCAGGTGGACGCAGCCATTGCCTGCTACGAGCGGGCATTGGCTATCAAGCCGGACTACGCCGAGGTCTTCTACAACCTGGGCAACGCATGCAGGTTCCAGGGCAAGCTGGATGAGGCGATTGCACATTATGAGCGGGCGATCGCCATCAAGCCCGAGTACCCAGAGGCTTACTACAATCGAGGCAACGTCCTGCGCGAACAAGGCAAAGTGGACGAAGCGCTGGCGCAATTTGCAAGAGCGCTCGAGCTCTGGCCGGATTATGCGCAAGCAGGCTTCGGCGAGTCGCTGGCTCAACTGGTGAACGGCGACTTTGCGGTTGGATGGAAGAACTTTGAAAAGCGCTGGCTGACGGCTGATCACGACACGCCGAGGCGAGAGTATGCGCAACCGCTGTGGTCGGGCGAGAGGCTGGCATCAGGAAGTCTTTTGATTTGGGGCGAACAGGGAATCGGCGACGAGATCATGTTCGCGGGACTGATTCCAGACGTGATCCGCACAGGAAACCGCTGCGTTCTGGATTGCCAGGAGCGGCTCAAACCACTTTTTGCACGTTCGTTTCCGGAAGTTGAGGTTGTCTCAGGTTGCGGTCCAGGGCTTCACCCCGAACTGGAGATTGCCGCGCAAATACCTTGCGGCAGCTTGCCGGGCGTGTTCCGAAATTCCAGCGCTGCATTCGCGGCCACTACGTCGCCATTTCTTGTTGCCGATGCGGCGGAGCGAGAACGGCTGCGCGCCGGTTACGCAGATGGCAGACGGATTGTGGGGCTTGCCTGGTATACAAATAACCGCAAATGGGGCAGCCAACGAACGGTTGATCTGTCTCTGCTAGCTTCGCTGTTTAAGGGAACCGATATCCGTTGGGTCAGCCTGCAATACGGGGACCATGATGGGCTGGAGAAGCAAGCAGCGGAAGCGAATGCGCCCATCCTCATTGATCGCACTGTCGATCAGATTGCGGACATTGATCTCTTCGCGGCGCAGGTCGCCGCAATGGACCTGGTAATTACGATTGATAATTCCACTGCGCACTTGGCAGGCGCGCTGGGCGTTCCGGTCTGGGTTCTGGTGCCATTCATGCCGGACTGGCGCTGGCTACTGGATCGCGACGATAGTCCGTGGTACCCCACCATGCGGCTCTTCCGCCAACCAAAAACCGGCGACTGGCAATCCGTCGTAAAGAAAGCTCAGCATGCTTTAGCCGTTGATTTTATGAGTGTTGAGTCAGCATGAGCATAAGTTTTTCGAAATTCATGAAAAAAGACTGAACTCAAATGAAAGTGCTGCCGATAATCGCTGGATGTACTCAGAAATTGGGGGTGCAAGATGCAGATAAACCCAATCTCGGCGAACGATTCTCCAACATCAGGCTGGGCCACAATACAGCCCCCGGCAAAGCTCACCACCGCGTCAACCCTGCGGCCCGCTCCGCAACCAGAGCCTGAGGACACAGTCACCCTCTCATCGTCGGCCAAGGCGCCGCTATCAGCCGCGGCTCTCGAATCAAAGCCTGCGGCTCCCTCCACGTTGCCTGCGCCTGCAACGGCCTCCGCGCCTCCGACGGCTCCAGCAGCTTCACCAGCGCCTGCTGCAGCACCCGCCAAATCTGCGCCCAAGGCGTCTCATTCCGCGCCGGTTCAGAGTTCTGCGGGCGCTAGCGCAGCAGCGTTGACCTCTACTTCCTATTCCACAACAATCGCGGGCGTAACCTACTCAGGAACCGTATCGGAGTCTGATGGAACGTATACAGTTTCGATTCCGAACGTGCCTGGAGCCAGCGCCAGCGGATCGAGCGCCGCGTCCGCGGAAAGCAATCTGAATGTTGTATTAGACGTTCTCGCTTGAAGCGGAGCAGTGAGCACGGACGCGGCAAATTGATTGATCGAAGGTGGAAGGCGCGCTGACGTGAACAGGACCATTAGGCCCATGAATCCGCCAAACAAATCAGCCGGGCTTTAGCAGACTGCGAAAAGAGTCTGGACTTGATGCAAGCTCCCGAAAAGCGTCCCTCAGGGCCTGAAGGCCACATTGATTTTGCTGGCGCTTATGGACGATTAAAGTCGTGCCCTTTCAAAACCAGATTGCGCAGGGGCTGAAGCCCACGTCAATTTTGCTTGCTTTATGCGGGGGTTGAAACCCCCGCCTCCCTCCGAAATGAGTTTCTCCGCAGCCGGTAAAGTCGTGCCCTTTCAAGACCGGGTTTCCAAACAGCTTCTAAGTTTTTGGGCGCGAGCGCGGAAGGTGGATCCGAAATCGAAACCACGCGAAGACCTGATAGGAAACAGGATTCACATTGTTCTCCAAAATGATGAATTCAAAGGTGAGCTGCAGCGAAGGCTCTCAAGTCAAATGCGGCGAGTTGGCCCCCGCTGCGCGGGGTTGGCAGGTTCGCAAGTTGGCGGGCGGCATCTATCGAGTCGCGTTTCATCCTTCCATGGATTCGCTGCGCTGGCGGGCGACTAAATAGAAAGCCTAGCTGAGGAACCTTTCCGGCGCTTCCAGTGTCCAAGTAGATAGAGGGTAAAGGCGGGGAACGTGTACCCTTAATACTGGAGCGCAAGGATGCGTTGGATTCACATAGTGGTTTGTTCGGCGGTGCTGGCGGGGATTGCTGCTGGGGTTGAAGCGCAGAGTGCGCCGGTGAAGGCGCCGACAGGAGCCACGCACATAGTGTTACCTCCGGTGCCTAAAGCGCTGCTGCCGGATTCGTTTGCCGGATGGGTAGAAGCAGGAGCGCCGAAGAAGCTGAACGATGCGGCGCAGGCTGATGCAACCAATGCAGCGGCACTCAAGGAATATGACTTTACCGACGGCGTGCTGGCCCAGTACAAGCGTGGCGGCGAGACGCTGAGCCTGCGCGCGTTGCAGTTTCGCGATGTGAGCGGTTCTTTTGGCGCTTATTCGTTCTATCGGCAGAATGGATGGCCCAAGGAAGAGATTGGGACGGGCGCGACGTCAAACCACAACCGTGTGCTGTTCTGGGTGGGCAATACCGTAGTGGATGCGAATTTTTCACGGATCAGCCCAATGTCAGGATCGGAACTGCGCGAGCTGGCCGGCCAACTGCCGGTGCCGGAGGGCGGCAAGGCTCTGGCGCCACCAGTCCTTGCGGATTTGCCGCAGACAAATCTGGACCCGCAGACGATGCATTATGCGCTGGGAGCGGCAAGCTATGCCGGAGCGGGCGGAGTGCTGCCAGCGGAACTGGTGGGCTTTGATAACGGCGCGGAGACTGTGACTGCCAACTATTCTTTGCGGTCTGGTCCGGCCACGCTGACCATCATCGACTATCCGACGCCGCAGATGGCTGCGGCCGAAGAGACGAAGATTCGCGAGTTCATCAAGGGCGTTAAAACGGCCGGCAAACAGCCTCATCCGGAGTGGCCCAAGCCGCTGGCGGACTCCGACGTGGTGTCGCTGGAGGTGAGGCGCAGCGGGCCGCTGGTGGCGCTGGTGAGCGGGGACGCGATTCCCGACGAAAGCCACAAGCTGCTGGGCATGGTGCATTACGAATCGGAGATCATGTCGATTCCGCAGCCGACGGAGTCCGACGTGTCGAAGATGGGCAAACTGCTGCTGGGAATCACGATTATGGTTCTCATTGGCGCGAGCGCGGCGATTCTGCTGGCATTTTTTCTGGGCGGGTTCAGGGCGTTGTATCGCATTGCGCGGGGCAAGCCGGCGTCTTCGGTCTACGACACGGAGTTCATCAGCCTGAATCTGAGGGATTGACGGGAATTTCATCGCCGAACCGCAAGTGCGCATCCGAAGGGTAACGGGGGTGCAAAACCTGTGAAAAACACCTAAGAGAACCGAAGAAATACGCTGAAAACACTGGATACTACGGGAATTAAAAGGCGAACAGGAGTCGAAGACTTCTCCTGTGTATTTCCCAAGGAACGTTTGGCAACTTATTGATATAAAAACACTTATTTCTTTATAGATTTATCCTTGACACTCCCATCCCCCGCCCCTAGTATGCAGCCAGAAAGTTCTGATGGTTTTGCCTCCGTTGGAACTATTCTCCCTGAGGAAGGAGCTGCCCTGTTGCCGGGCAGCTCTTTCCGTTTTATGAGCACTTTGGCCACCTGCGGCGGTGCTATTTGCTCGCCAGGACATCCTGGCTGGTATAACACGCTATTTGCAATTTCCTCGTAGGGTTCGTGGCCTCCCACCCATTCGCCAAGAGCGCGAATGGATGGGGCACCCAAGTTGTTCTCTCTCTAATGCAACGAGGCCCACGGTTGACCGTGGGCCTCGTTGCATTTAGAGGGGCATTTCAGCTCTTAAGATGAGGCTGCTCAGTAGCGGTAGCTGAGGCCCATGCCGACGACCTTGCGCGCCTGCAGGTCTATGGGATAGGTGCCGGTGGGCACCGGGTTGGGAAACGTATATGTGTAGGTCGACCCGATATTGCTAGCGACCTGGCCGATGCCGATGTCGAAGGCGAAGTGAGGCTTGTCTTTCTGGCTGATGCGCACCGCGTAGTCCATGGTGGTGGGTATGTCAGCCTTGCCGGCCACGAGCGGAAGGCTGGTGTAAGAAGCGGCGCCGAGACCCTTGCTGGTTCCTGGCTCCTGCGTAAAGCCCGCCGAGGGGACTGCAAAGATTCCGTGGCCGAGGGGCAGCGGAATGCCCAGGCCACCGAAGAACCGTCCCCCAAAGCGCGTGCTCTGGCCGCCGATGCCGAAGATGGTGGCGTTGGTTGCCTTCCAGCCGAAATTCGCCAGGAAAGGGACCGGCTTCTTAACCCAGGTTTTGGTGACGGCAACGTAAACGTCTCCGTTGGTGTAGGACTTGGCCGCCGGAATGGGAACCGTTGGGTTACACAATGCCTCCAAGTACGCTCCGGTGTAATAACAGTAGGCATTTTCGGCTTCCGTTGCGACGACAGCCGCTTCGCCGGTGACAAACTTGTCGCCAGTGCGAACCAAGCCGCCGACGGCCACCCCTGGTGTCCAAGGACCGAACTGGCCATCGTCGATGAGCTTAACCTTGCCGTGAAAGATGTTCATGCCGTTGGCATTCCAGAGCTGGCTTAGTCCCCCTGGGATTACGGTTGCCGACACGGAGCCCGAGCCGCTGTCACCGAACTGATGCACACTGCGTGTGTAGCCGGCTTCGAAGCGGTTGAAAAAGGCTTCCGTGATGCTGAAGGTTTCGATATTACCGATCACCTTGGAGGCGTCGATAAAGTGGAAGCCGACGGCGGGGTGAGAAAACGCTTGTCCTTTCTCCATGTAGACAACGTAGGCAGTGGGTGTCAGGAAGCCGCCGGTTTGGCCCTCGAGCGTAAGGTACTGGGCGTTGAGGCGCGCGGTGGCGAACATGGCGACCGTGAGGATGCCGCAAACTGCGAGTCTGTGGATGAGGCGAAGATTCACGTGTTTTCAACTCCGTTGGAGGGCAGTCTCCTGCCTCCTGTGACGTTCAGACAGCTTTCTCCTTTTAACACAAAGAAAGCAGACTCGTCTTCAACTTTATTGGGGTGGTAGACTCAGCCCATGCCACGTGGTCTATTTATTACATTCGAGGGCCTGGATGGCTCCGGTAAAACTACGCAAATCAACCGCCTTGCAGGATGGCTGAAGAAGCGCGGACGCGGCGCACTCATCACGCGCGAACCGGGCGGCACGGAGACCGGCAACCGCATTCGCGCACTGGTTCTGGATTCGCGTTCGAAGGGGTTGGCGCCCATGACGGAGATGGCGCTGATGTTTGCCGCGCGCTCTCAGGTTATCGCCGAGGTTGTGAAACCGGCGCTTGAGGCAGGCGAGATTATCCTTTGCGACCGCTATACGGATTCGACGGAAGCTTACCAGGGCGGTGGGCGCGAGTTGGGCTCGGAGATCGTTCTCGAACTCCACCGGCTCATCTGTGGCGGGCTGCAACCCGACCTCACGCTGCTGCTGTTGCCCTCTCTGGAGCCCTCGCTGGCACGCGCGCGACGCCGCAATCAACGCGCTGTAGAGGAGAGCGGCGAGGACGAAACCCGCTTCGAACAGGAGCAGGACGCCTTTTACGGCCGTGTGTGGAAGAAATACCGGGAAATTGCCGAACGGGAGCCATGGCGCGTGGTGCTGATCGAGGGCGATCTGAGCATCGACGAGGTTCACGAGCGGATTGTGGAGGCGGTTGCGGGGCGACTGGCTGGGTTGGTCTCTGGAACGCCCCGTCCTTGACGATCTCTCTAAAAAAACAGAACTCGGCATGAAGTTCAAAGTATCCCAGGTCCCCAAAAGCGAGGGACCTGGGGCACCCAGCGCGGGAGTGCAGGCATAGCGCATTTCAATTGAGGGGCTCAGGATATAATTCCGTCGAAGTTGAAATGTCCTCAATTTATCTATTCAGCGAGGCCCCATGCGCCCAATTCGAATTATCCTGCTTGCTGCCGCCACAGTCTTTCTAGCTGTGCCTCTGCTTTTCGCGCAGGCCTCGGAGTCTGCCATCATCAAACAGCTCGAAAAACTTCGTTCCCTTTCTGCCGAGCAACGCCCAACGGCCACCATCAAAGTCGCCCTCGATATTCGATCCCTTCCCGCCGGCGTGCACAAGGTGTTGCTGGCCGATAACCTTGCTCATCTGGTCACCGAAGGCGATCAGGGCGCTGCTACTGTACAGGCTGTGGCGGATGTGCTTTCGGGGGCACTTGCGCAGTCGCCTGTTCCTGCCAAGGACGACGAGCCGCCCATGCCTTACTTGGATTTGGCCAGGCTCGTGCGCTACGAGAACGTAAGGGCAAGCCTGAATGATCCTCTCTTTGCCAAAGCCAGCCAGGTGCTGGCGGACGACGACGCAGAGATAGCAAAGGCCGACTTCACTCTCAAAGACCTTCACGGGAAAAAAGTCACTCTTTCGGAACTTCGCGGCAAGATCGTGGTGGTCAACTTCTGGGCCACCTGGTGCGGGCCTTGCCGTCTGGAGATGCCTACTCTCGACCGCATCTACACCTACTTCCAACCCCAGGGCCTGGTCGTTCTCTCCATCACAGCCGAGAATCCATTCAAAGTCAGCTCCTTCATTGGTCCAACGAATTACCATCCGACGGTACTACTCGACACCGACGGTAAGGTGCACAAGCTCTTCCATATCACCGGCCTGCCCAAGACCTTCGTTTTCAATCGCGAGGGCAAGCTGGTGGCCGAAGCTATCGACCAGTGCACGCAGCGCCAGTTCCTTGAGATGTTGTTCAAGACCGATCTCCACGGTTGAGCATCTATGGTCTGTTTCATAGCCGGGCCGGCGCTTTTTGAGGCCTTCCCTCAGGGGCTAAAGCCCGAGAGTTCACTTGCTCCAGGACGGCACGACTGAAGTCGGGCCCTTTCAAAACCACGTCATGCAACAGCTTCTAAGCACCTCCCGAGGCGCCACCGAAGCCGGAGCGCCACGTTCCTTGAGGTGAATCTCAAAAGAGGGTCGCGCAATTACACTTCTATAAGTGAACAGAGAATGATGAGGGAAGATCCATTTGCGCCGCAGCTTGGCCTCAGTTTTGAGGAGCCGCGATCTTCGCGCCGCATTTGGCCGGTGCGCGAGCTGGTGGGCCAGGTGCGCGAACTGGTGGAGCAGGAGTACGGCGACGTTTGGGTGGAGGGTGAGATTTCGAATTTCCGCCCGGCGCCGAGCGGCCATGTTTACTTCACGCTGAAGGACGCCGACGCGCAGTTGCCGGTGGTGCTTTTCAGGCGCCAGGCGGTGCTGCTGCGCTTCCGTCCTGAGGACGGATTGCATGTGCTGGTGCGCGGGCGGGTGAGCGTCTATGAACAGCGCGGCCAGATGCAACTGGTGGCCGAAACCATGGAGCCGGTGGGCGCAGGCTCGCTGCAATTGGCCTTTGAACAGCTCAAGGCGCGGCTCAAGGGCGAGGGTCTGTTTGAAGCGGAGCGCAAACGGCCGCTGCCGGCCTTTCCGCGAACCGTGGGCATTATTACTTCGCCGACCGGAGCGGTGATTCGCGACTTTCTCAACATTGTGGCGCGGCGCCACTCGGGTTTGAGCGTGCTGATTTACCCAGTGAGTGTGCAAGGAGATTCCGCCCCGGCGGAGATCGAGAGCGCGCTGGACGAGCTCAACGCCATGGGACTGGTGGATGTGATTGTTTTGGCTCGCGGCGGAGGGTCGCTGGAAGATTTGGCGGCCTTCAACAGCGAACGCGTGGCGCGCGCGATTGCGGCGTCAAGCTTGCCGGTGGTTTCAGCCATCGGACATGAGACCGACTTTACCATTGCCGATTTTGTCGCCGACCTGCGCGCACCCACGCCCTCGGCTGCAGCCGAACTGATTACCGAAGCGCAACACAAGATTGCCGAGCATCTGGCTACGCAATCGCACCGGCTTGACCGGGCGGCGCGTTTTCAACTGCTGCAAGCCCGGCAACGCTTGACGCGAGTGCCAGTGAGCCGCGCTGAAGGGCGCGTGAACACGCTTCTCAACCAGCTCGACCAGCGACTGGATGACCTGAGGTTCCGGCAGGAAGCTGCGCTGAGCAGCCAGCTTCGCCGCCGCCAGTTGCATGTTTCTGACCTGACAGCTGCCGTGTTGCGTCACAATCCACGCCAGGAGCTTGGCCTTGCGCGCGAGCGTCTGGCGGCTTGCCGAACGCGCCTCGACCGCTCGCTGGAACGGACGCTTCATCATTCGACGGCTCGCCTGAGCGCACTGGATGCGCGGCTTCATTCGTTGTCGCCGCTGGCGGTGCTGGAGCGCGGGTATGCGCTGGTGCTCGACGCGCAAGGCGAAGTGGTGAGGACGACAAATCAAATTGCGCTGGGCGATCAGGTAACCACGCGTCTCGCTGACGGCGAGTTTATGAGCCGCGTGGAGTCCGCAAGAAAAACCAGGAAGTGAGACTATGACCGCAACAGGCGAACGCAAACTTTTCGGCACCGACGGCATTCGCGCCGTGGCGGGCGAATCTCCGCTGGACCAGAACACGATCTTCGCGTGCGGATTGGCGCTGGGCCACTCGCTGCGCAAGATGGCGGCTGAGCCCAAAGTGATTCTGGGCCGCGACACGCGCGAGTCAGGCCCATGGATTGCGGCAACGCTTGCTGCGGGCTTGCGCGAAACCGGAGTGCGCGTAGAGAGCGCTGGCGTGATTACCACTCCAGCCGTTGCATTCCTGGCGCGCACGCACGGATTTCAGGCGGGCGTGGTGATTTCCGCATCGCACAACCCATGGCGCGACAACGGCATCAAGCTCTTCGGCGCAGACGGCTTCAAGCTGGCTGACGCAGTGGAACTGGCCATGGAAGACGAGATTGTGCATCACGCGGCGACCGTCATCGCGCCTGATCCGGCAACGCTGCCTCGAGTGGAAGACAATGCCGCTCTTCAGGCTGACTATATTCAGTTCCTCATCGACTGCGTGCCGGGACTCTCGCTGGCCGGGTTGCGCATAGTGGCCGATTGCGCGAATGGCGCGTCGGCGGCGG
Organism: Occallatibacter sp.; assembly: GCA_049284975.1. GTDB lineage: Bacteria > Acidobacteriota > Terriglobia > Terriglobales > Acidobacteriaceae > Telmatobacter. The sequence continues at coordinate 5,468 of JBAPYY010000601.1, read as the reverse complement.
TTGCTCCCGAGTTGTTTCGGCGGCTAGGCGGCGAGGTCGCGCTACTGAACGCTAGCCCCGACGGACGCAATATCAATTTGAATTGCGGGGCGCTTCATCCAGATTTTGTGGCTACCGAGGTGACAAAGCGCGGGGCCGATCTCGGCCTTACCTTTGACGGCGACGCAGATCGCTGCATGTTGGCCGGCGCGAAAAATAATGTGATCAACGGCGATGCGATTCTGCTGATGGCCGCGCGCGATCTGAAGGCCCGCGGCTTGCTGAAGGGAGATTTGGTTGTGGCAACCACCATGTCGAACATGGGCCTGGAAGCGGCGCTAAAACGCAGCGGCATTCGCATGTTGAGAGCGCCAGTGGGCGACCGCTATGTGCTGGAAGAGATGCTGAAGAACGACGCAGCGCTGGGCGGAGAGCAGTCGGGCCACATTCTGCTGCCGCATCTGGCCACCACGGGCGATGGATTGCTCACAGCTCTTGTTGTTTTGGATTTGATTGCTCGTTCGGGGAAGAGCATCGACGAGCTAACCGCGGATCTGAAGGTTTTTCCGCAGGTCATTGTGAACGTAAAAGTGCGCGAGAAGAAGCCGTTGGAATCAATCCCCGCCGTAGCCTCGGCCATCCGCGCTGCTGAAGAAGAGTTGAAGGATTCAGGGCGCGTGGTAATCCGATACAGCGGCACCGAAGCCCTGGCCCGGGTGATGATCGAGGCGGAGAGCGAAGAAGCGATGCGGCTGCATGCCAATGCAATTGCTGACGCGATACGCGCGGAGCTTGGCGTTAACTAAGAGAATTCGACATTCGATGAACATTTGACATTGCTTCCTCCTTGGGAAATGCTTTCCAATTAATTACCAGAAGACATTTCAGGGGAGCATGAAACCCAATGCTCATGATCGTTTTCATAATTTCCATGTTTGTGAGCGCAGCGCTACTCTTCCTGGTTGAGCCGATGATGGCGAAGATGGCGCTGCCGATGCTGGGCGGGACTCCAGCAGTGTGGAACACTTGTCTTGTGTTCTACCAGGTGACGCTACTTGCTGGTTACCTGTACGCCTATGCGGCCACGAAATGGCTGCGTCGCCGGACTCAGATTGTTCTGCATATCGCTCTTGCGGTCACTCCCCTGTTGGTGTTGCCCCTGCGAATTCCCAGCGGATGGGAACCGCCGGTCGAAAGCAATCCGGTGCTGTGGATTCTCGCCATGCTTTCGGTCGCAGTGGGCCTGCCATTCTTCCTGCTGTCGGCCTCGACGCCGATACTCCAGCGATGGTTTTCGCAATCGGGTCACAAACATGCAGACGACCCGTATTTTCTCTACGCTGCCAGCAACACGGGCAGCCTGGTGGGGCTGCTCGGGTATCCACTTTTGCTGGAGCCCACTTTACGCTTGAGCGTGCAAAGCCATCTGTGGAGTTACGGTTATGCGGTGTTTCTTGCGTTGACAATGGCATGTGGCGCGCTGGTTTGGCGGGCGCAACCGGGCATGGCAGTGACAGAATCTTCGCCACGAGAAGAAGCCGGGGCAATTGAACCGAGTGCAGTCTGGCGCCAGCGCTTGCGGTGGATCGCTCTTGCTTTTGTTCCCGCAAGCCTGATGATGGGTGTTACCACGGCGCTGACCACCGACGTTCCCGCCATTCCGCTCTTCTGGGTTTTGCCTCTTGCGACATATCTGTTGAGCTTCGTACTGGTCTTCGCCAAGCGGCCTCCCATTTCGCATGAATGGCTGACTCGGAGGATAACTTTTTTCATCCTGATCGCACTCATTCCTATTGTCTTCAAGAGTAAATTTCCATTACTTTTTCTGATTCTGCTTTATCTGCTGGTTTTGTTGGCGGTTGCGTTGATGTGCCACGGCCAACTTGCACGCAGCCGTCCCAAGATCAGCCGCCTGGCGGAGTTCTATCTATGGATTTCTTTTGGCGGCGTGCTGGGCGGGATTTTTAATGCATTGGTTGCGCCTGCAATTTTCTCCACGGTGGTTGAGTTTCCGCTGATGCTCATTTTCGCAACGCTGTTGCTGCCTTCTAACGCAGGGGAGTCAACGACGTCCGCGACAGCCGCAAAGGTGCAGCGCAACGATTGGCTGCTGCCTATCGCGCTTGGTCTGGGCCTGTTTGCCGCGTTAAGCGGACTGGCGCATACCGGAGCGGAGTTCGCGCACCCACTCATCATTCCTATTTTTGGTTGTTCGATGGTTTGGTGCCTAAGCTTCAGCAAACGCAGGCTGCGCTTCGCGGCGGGAGTGACAGCACTGTTGGCTGCGAGTTCGTTTTACACTCCGGAAGTTGGGCGGGTTTTGCATACAGAGCGAAACTTCTTTGGCGTGCTGCGCGTGACCAACAGCCCTGACGGCAGGCTGCGGTATCTCATCCATGGAGCAACCCTCCATGGCACGCAAAGTCTCAACCCCGCGCTGAGCCGTGAACCTTTGGCGTACTATTCCCGATCAGGTCCAGCAGGAAGCATTCTCAGGGCCTTACAGGTCAAGATACTCTACGGAAGTAACGGCGAGGTTCGTAAGCCAAAATGGGCTGTTGTGGGGCTGGGCGCAGGCGCGATGGCCTGCTATCTAAAACCTGGAGAGTCGCTGACGTACTTTGAGATTGACCCTCTGGTAGAGAGTTTCGCCCAGGACCCTCGTTACTTCACGTACCTGCGTGATTGCGCACCTTCGGCAGAGATTGTTCTTGGAGACGCGCGGCTCAAACTCCGCGGCGAACAAGATGCAAGCTTCGACCTTATCGTGCTGGACGCCTTCAGCGGGGACATGATTCCCATGCACCTGATGACCAAAGAAGTGCTGGCGCTTTACCTGCGCAAATTGAAACCGGGCGGCATGATTGCCTTCCACATCACCAACCTTTACTTAAACCTTGCGCCCACGCTCGGCGCCCTGGCCCGCGATAACGGGCTGGTGTGCCTGATGGATGATGATAACGTCATATCGCAAACGGAAGAAAGCGCGGGAAAGCTAGCTTCGAAGTGGCTGGTCATGGCGCGAAGCCGGGCCGATCTTGGAGCGCTGGCAACGGACCCTCGCTGGAAACCCGCAAACGTGCCACTCGGCACTCAGGTGTGGACAGACGATTATTCGAATCTCTTTCGTGTAATCAAGTGGAACTAAGTGTGTGAGCTTACAGTGACTTGACCGACAGGGAATCTTAATGAGTTACGGGCAGTGATTTAAGTCATAGCTTGATTTCTGCGGATTCACTAGGCTTTCAATTGGGAAGGAATCGCGACGATGGGCACACGAACAGCAGCGGGAAACCCTTTGAATGGAGAGAAGAAGCAGCTTGTTCGCCGGCTTGCGCCGGATCGTTCGCAGCGGATCAGGCTGTATGTGCAAGGGTTATTTATAGTTTTGAACGGCTGGCTGGGAATCCAGTTTTATCTTTGGGCACGCTATTTTGAGCGTGGCGGCGTGGGACTGTATGTGCCTCGGCCGGCGGGGGCTGAGGGCTGGCTGCCGATTGCCGGATTCATGAATTTCAAATGGCTGGTGATTACAGGGAGCGTGCCGCTCATCCATCCGGCTGCCATGTTTTTGTTCATCGCCTTTGTGGCGATGAGCCTATTTCTGAAAAAGGCATTTTGCTCATGGCTCTGCCCGGTTGGGACGCTTTCGGAAAATCTGTGGAAGCTGGGAAGAAGGATTTTTGGGCGCAATCCGCGGCTGCCTAAGTGGGCTGATATTCCGCTTCGCGGCTTGAAATATTTGCTGCTGGGATTTTTTGCGTTTGTGATCGGAGTTATGCCTGCTGAAGCTATTGGGGATTTCATGCAGACTCCTTATGGCCTGATCGCCGACGTGAAGATGCTGAATTTCTTTCGCAATATGGGGCTGACAGCGGCGATTGTTATTGGGGTACTGGTTCTGGGTTCGATGCTGGTGGAGAATTTGTGGTGCCGCTATCTCTGCCCTTATGGCGCGCTGATGGGACTGGTGTCGCTCCTGAGTCCGGTTAAGATTCGACGCGACGCCGATGCCTGTATCGACTGCGGGAAGTGCGCGCGAGCCTGCCCGGCCAATCTGCCGGTTGACAAGCTGGTGCAGGTTCGAAGCGTGGAATGTACGGCGTGCATGGCGTGTGTTGCTGCGTGCTCGGCGCAGGACGCATTGCAGTTCTCTCTGCCGCCGCGAAAGGCTGCAACGACTCAGGCACGGTGGCGCGGGCGTGCTGTTGGCCCGCTGGCCGTGGCTGGAATTCTGGCGTGCATTTTCTTCGGGATTATTATTTATGCGAGAGCTACAAGCCGCTGGCAGACGAATCTGCCAAGAGCGACTTATCTGGAGTTGGTTCCTCATGCGAACGAGGCGAGCCATCCGGGAATGGAATAGGGGCGCCGGTTAAAGCACTGTCGCCATTCCTTTGATTCGAGCATCGTGCTATCCCACCCATTCGCAAAAGCGCGAATGGATGGGGCACCCCAGCTACAGCAGCTTCACCGATCCTTTGATTCGAGCATCGTGCTATCCCACCCTAGCCGCAAGAACAAAGACGCGGCGAGGGTGGGGCACCCAGTATTGTGCTATCCCACCCATTCGCAAAAAGCACGAATGGATGGGGCACCCCAGCGCCCGGATGGTTTTGCCTCAACGGTCTTCGCAATATGTATTACAGATCGCGCCAGTTGGGACCGAAGCCCAGGTGGGCGACCAGAGGCACACTGAGTTTGATTACGCCTTCCATCTCGGTGCGGACCAAGGCTTCAACTTCAGCGGATTCATTCTTGGGAACCTCGAAGAGCAGTTCGTCGTGGACTTGGAGGACCATGCGGGTTTTGAAAGCACGCTCGGTGAGCTTGCGATCGATGGAGATCATGGCCAGCTTGATGAGGTCGGCTGCGGTGCCTTGCAGAGGCGTGTTAATGGCAGTGCGCTCGGCGAAGCCGCGCTGGTTAGGATTGCGGCTTTCAATGTCGGGAATGGGGCGGACGCGGCCGAAGAGAGTGCGCACCGAGCCTGCCTTACGCGTGGCTTCGAGCGTTTTTTCGATGAATGCCTTCACGCCCGCGTAGCGCGCGAAGTAACGCTCGATGTAAGCGCGGGCTTCAGCCTGCGGAATGCCCAACTGCGCGGCCAGACCGAAGGGCGAGATGCCGTAGACAATTCCGAAATTGACGGCCTTGGCGCGGTTGCGCGTCTGCTTGTCCATCTCCGCAGGTGACACGCCGAAGACCTCACTTGCGGTGAGGGTATGAATGTCTTCGTTGTTCTGGTAGGCGCGAGTCAGCAGCGGATCGCCGCTGAAGTGAGCAAGAAGGCGCAGTTCGATTTGGGAATAATCCGCGGAGAGCAATTGCGTGCCGGGCGCGGCGGTGAAGGCTGCGCGAATTTCGCGGCCCAGCTCAGTGCGGATGGGAATGTTTTGGAGATTTGGATTGATGGACGAAAGTCGGCCAGTAGCTACCGCGGCCGCCTGGAAAGTGGTGTGGACGCGTGAGTCGGCGTCGGCCAATAG
>JBAPYY010000600.1:0-2634 GCA_049284975.1 Occallatibacter sp. | reverse complement strand
CTGTCTCCGCCAGGCAAGTGAAGGAGACGCCCGCATCCACCAAGGCTCCCAGCAGCATGTCGCCGCTGATGCCGGAAAAGCACTCCAGATAACCAATACGCATCGCATGGTGATTCTAAACCGCCGGCTATGCCCCGCGCTTGGTCAACACATCCGCAGAAAGAATCGTGCTGCCGAGAATCTCGTTCATTGCCCCGGAGCGAAAACCGGCGCAATCAAGCGTCACGTATTGGAAGCCGGCAAGCTTGAGAGCGGCGGTAATAGCGTCGAGCATCTCCATCTTGAGCGCTCTCGGTAATTCGGCTCGCGCAATCTCCACGCGGGCAAGTTCGCCGTGATGGCGGACGCGCAACTCGCGAAAGCCCAGCAGTCGCAAGCTTTCCTCCGCCTTTTCCACTTGCGCGAGGACTTCGGGGGTCACGGCGCGGCCATACTCAACGCGCGAAGACAGGCACGGTGCTGCCGGGCGGTCCCAGAGCGAATAGCCAGCCGCCTTGGCCAGCGCACGTATTTCGATTTTTGTGAGTCCAGCGTCAGCCAGCGGAGCCAACACCGCGTGCTGTTCAGCCGCGCGCTGACCGGGACGAAAATCCCTGGTGTCATCGACGTTCATCCCGAAGGCGATGCTCTCGAAACCAAGGCTTGCACCCAGCGTCTCCATGGCGCCGAAGAGCTCGTCCTTGCAATGAAAGCAGCGATGGGCGTCGTTGCGCTGGTACTCAGGCCGGCTCAACTCTTCGGTCGCGATGATGCGCAGGGGAATCTCTTGCGCGCGCGCAAACTCGCAGGCCTGCTCGAAGTCGCGACGGGCCAGGCTGGGTGAATCGGCCAGAACGGCAATCATGCGGCTGCCCAAAACCCGATGCGCCGTGACCGCCAGAAATGCGGAGTCCACGCCGCCGGAGTAGGCCACCATCAGGCTGCCTAACTGCCCCAAGCGCGATTCCAACGCGCGCAGTTTGAGGGACGTATCTGCCGCGTGAATAGGACCGCTCGCTGCATTCCCTGTCCCAGTCAAATCCGATTGCACATGAGCCGCCATGAAGCAAATTATACGCTGGCGAAACCTTTAAGACCGATGGCACAGAGGCATTCACTTCAGGCTGCGGCCAGCGCAGTCAGTCTCTATGCCGCTCTCGATCCAGCCGCCTGGCCTCGCGCAGATGAAGCAACATGCTGAACAGCGATGGTAGGCATATGCCCGTAAAGTACTTCTTGCCAGCGCGCCACAACACGCTTTTCGGAAAACGGTCTGGAAACGCCCCGCGCCGCGTTTCCAAGCTCTTGGCGCAACATTGGATTCTCGCCAAGTTTTACTATTGCGCCGGCCAAGGCGTCTACTTGTTCGGCGGATACCAGCAGACCGTTCGCGCCATTCCTTATCACCTCGCGCGGACCGTTCGGGCAATCGAAGCTGACGCACGCGGTTCCGCACGTCATTGCTTCGATCAGAACAAATGGCAAACCTTCAAAGCGCGAACTGAGAACAAAGATTCCACACTCCGAGTACAAGGAAAACGGATCGTCCGAGAACGGCGCGAAGGTTACGCTATCTTCAATTCCCAGCCTCTTGGCCTGCTGCACTAACTCCTCGCGCATCTGCCCATCGCCCACAATGCGTAGCGACCAATCCGGTAGGTGCGGCATCGCAAGCGACCATGCTTCGAGCAGCAGATCGAATCCCTTTTCTCGAGAAAGCCTTCCCATCGCGAGAACTTGCCTGCGCCGGACTCTGCCGGTCACGCCCGGCGATTGCACAATGTTTGGAATATGAGTAACTCTTTCTGCAGCGGAGTAGAGCGTTGCATACAGGTTCTTGTCGCACTTTGTCAGAGTTACAATTCGCGAGGCGACAACAGACGCAATCTTTCTCGTCAATCTGCCGCGCGGCTTTGTGACACTGTTTGTAACTGGAAAGTGCTCCCATATAGCTACTTTTGCGCCGGAGACAAGAGCCGCAATCAATGCGACAATCAATCGATTCGCCCCTGTGCAAATAATCCAGGCCGGCCGCTGACGAATAACATGAAGCGCAAAGGCGCACGCCAGCCATGGATAGTCAAGGAAGCTCGGCAGAGGCGTCTTGCGTCCATAACTTACCTTGACGCCGCTTGCCAGCGAAAATCCCGGAGGCTTCCCTGCGCCATACATCGACCAGATTGAAATCGACTCACCGCGCGCGGAAAGTGCATTGGCGAGGTTGGCTTGAGCCCGCTCTGACCCCGCGCGCGCTGTAACATTATGAATGATGAAGCATATCTTCATTGGTTTCTCCGCTGATTCTCCATTGGACATAAGTTCAAGTTTCCTGACTGTCAAGCCGAGAAACCCGGCGTTCGCAATGCCATCCTGAGATGAAATCGAATGAGGTAATAGCGCGCTTGCCATGGTGATAACAGCGCAGAGAGAATCAGAAGAAGATAGCGCAACGCTCTGCTGTGAGATCTAAGCCCCTTTCGGGCGCATTGCATGGCAAGGCGAAAGGCGCTGTCCTCCACCTTGCCGGATTCAACAGCTTGCGCATAATTTTCCTTACTAAAACTGTCCACGCCGTGTTCCAGGCGCTCGCGGTACAACTTGACGATGTAGTAATGCGCCTTTCTCTGCTCCAGGCGCGAGGAGACATTGCCTGAT
>JBAPYY010000599.1:0-2497 GCA_049284975.1 Occallatibacter sp. | reverse complement strand
CGATAATACCGGTCAAGAGTGACAATCACCGCAGCGGGCTTGCGAAAGATGAGCATTGGCCCAATATTCGCCTCTTGACAGAGATGCTCGGAGAAGATGATTATAGGCTGTTGGATGAACACGTGTGCATACTCAGGGTGGTGAGATGATGACTGACTTGCTGGTTCGCCCGGAAGCCTTCCGGAACCGCATTGAAAATTTTGGCTACGAGTATCTGTCCTTTGAGACGCGCAAACTCGAACAGGGCAAAAAATATGAAGCAGAAACCGGCGGCAATGAACTCGCCATCGTAGTGCTCGGCGGCATTTGCTCGGTGCAGAGTTCGCGCGGAGAATGGCAGCGCATCGGCGGGCGGAAAACTGTATTCGACGGCCTTCCCTTCACGCTTTATCTGCCTGTGAAGACGAGTCTCACGGTTATGGCGGATAGCGATTGCGACCTGGCCTTCTGCTATAGCCGCGCTGAAGAAGAGTATCCAGCGCGCCTGGTAACGCCTGACCAGGTGAGCATCGAGATTCGCGGCGGCGGCAACGCTACGCGCCAGATTCATGCCATGCTTCCACCTCAGTTTCCCGCGCACCGCTTGCTGGTGGTGGAGGTCTACACACCCGAGGGCAACTGGTCCAGCTTTCCGCCTCACAAGCACGATGTGCATAACCCTCCCGCGGAAGTTGACCTTGAAGAGATTTACTACTATCGCATCGAGCGGCCGGAGGGCTTTGCGATCCAGAAGGTGTACACCGCTGACCGCCGCATCGACCAGACGCTCACAGTCCACGACGGAGAACTCGTGCTGGTCCCGGAAGGCTATCATCCGGTGGTGGCCGCGCACGGCTACAACGTCTACTACCTGAATGCGCTGGCGGGATCTGCGCGTTCGATGGCCTCCTCTGACGATCCCGATTATGCGTGGGTGAGAAACACCTGGCGCGAGAAAGACCCTCGCCTGCCAATGTTCAAGAGATAACAACCAGGGGTCGTTACGATCCGTTCTATAGAGGAGACATATGGCAACGCGTCGCATGACGATGGCTCAAGCCCTGATTCAGTTTTTGAAGAACCAGTATGTTGAGCGGGATGGGCAGGAGCATTTGTTCTTTGCCGGCATGCTGGGCATCTTCGGGCACGGCAACGTAACGGGGATAGGCCAGGCCCTGCAGCAGAACCCGGATTTCCCCTACTATCTGGTGCGCAACGAACAGTCCGGCGTGCATCTGGCCGCAGGATATGCCAAAGCCAACAACAGGCTGCGCACCTTTGCGTGCACATCGTCCATCGGGCCAGGCGCAACCAACATGATCACTGGAGCGGCGCTCGCCACCATCAATCGCCTGCCAGTGCTGCTGCTGCCAGGAGACATCTTCGCGCGCCGCAATGTGGCGCCTGTGCTCCAGCAGTTGGAATCGCCCGCCACGCAGGATACCGGCGTCAACGATTGCTTCAAGCCGGTCTCGCGCTACTGGGATCGCATTTATCGTCCCGAGCAGCTTATTACCGCGCTGCCTGAAGCCATGCGCGTGCTCACATCGCCGTCCGATTGCGGCGCGGTTACGCTGGCGCTGCCACAGGACGTGCAGGCTGAGGCTTATGACTATCCGGAGGAACTCTTCCGCAAGCGCGTGTGGCTGATTCGCCGTGGGCAACCAGACGAAGTCTCTCTGCATCGAGCAGTGGAAGCCATCCGCTCCAGCAGCAAGCCGCTGATAGTAGCTGGCGGCGGCGTACTGATGAGCGAGGCCTGGGATGCTCTCGACAAGTTTGTTACGCAGACAGGAATCCCGGTAGCCGAGACACAGGCGGGCAAAGGCTCGCTCCCGTGGGATCATTCGCAATCAGTGGGAGCCATCGGCGCTACGGGAACTTTGGCCGCCAACCGATTGGCGCGCGAAGCCGATCTTGTTATCGGAATCGGAACGCGCTACACCGATTTCACCTCGGCCTCGATGACCGCTTTTCAAAATCCAGAAGTCCGCTTCGTGAATATCAACACGGCGGAATTCGACGCATACAAGGTTGCAGCCCTCCCCGTGGTTGCCGATGCGCGCGTGGCGCTCGAACAACTAACCTCCTGGCTCTCCAGTTACCGCGTAAACAAAGAGTACGCGGCTGAAACTGCCAGTTTAAAAACCCAATGGGAAGCCGAAGTCGACCGGCTATTCCACCTGAACAATCCCGGACGGCCGGCGCAAAGCGAAGTAATCGGCGCAATTTGGGAGGCGTCGGGTGAGCGCGATGTGCTGCTATCGGCCGCGGGCAGCCATCCCGGCGACTTGCACAAGCTGTGGCGCACGCGCACGCCCAACGGCTATCACATGGAGTACGGCTACTCCTGCATGGGTTACGAAATTCCTGCGGCCATCGGCGCAAAGATGGCCGACCCCAGCCGCGAAGTGTATGTCTTCCTTGGCGACGGCACCTATCAGATGATGCCCAGCGAAATCGTCACCTCGGTGCAGGAGGGCGTGAAGATCATCATCGTGCTGGTGGACAATCACGG
>JBAPYY010000598.1:0-2345 GCA_049284975.1 Occallatibacter sp. | reverse complement strand
GCAATACCTTGGTGATCGCCGCCGTCAACGTCGTCTTGCCGTGATCGATGTGTCCGATCGTTCCCACGTTCACATGCGGCTTGCTGCGATCAAATTTTTCCTTCGCCATAAAAGTTCCTGCATCCCTTTCGTAGCTTGTACTGCCCGTTTCTTGCCCGGGGGCGCCGGCCATCCGGCTCCAGCCCCAAAAACCAGCCTACTTCCCCTGCGCCCTGCCGATAATCTCATCGGCAATCATGCGCGGCGCCTCTTCGTAGCGCGCAAACTGCATTGAATACGATGCCCGCCCCTGCGTGGACGAACGAATGTCGTTCACGTAGCCGAACATTTCCTTCAGCGGGACAATCGCTTTGATCAGCTGCGATCCGCCCACGTGCTCCATGCCCTCAATGCGGCCGCGGCGTGAGTTGATGTCGCCGATAATCACGCCCATGAACTCCTCGGGCACCGTGACTTCGACGGCCATCACCGGCTCCAGCAACACCGGCGACGCCTTGCGTGCGGCTTCCTTGAACGCGATCGAGCCCGCAAACTTGAAGGCCATTTCGTTCGAGTCCACTTCGTGGTAGCTGCCGTCAAACAGGGTCACCTTGATGTCCACCAGCGGATAGCCGGCCAGGATGCCCAGCTCGATTGCGCCCTGCACGCCCTGGTCGATGGGCTTGATGTATTCCTTGGGCACCGAGCCGCTCTTGATGGCGTTGATGAACTCGTAGCCCGCGCCGGGCGTGTTTGGCTCGATGCGCAGCTTGCAATGCCCGTAGTTGCCCGAGCCGCCGGTCTGGCGAATGTACTTGCCCTCGGCTTCGGCCGACTTGCGGATGGTCTCGCGGAAGGCCACCTTGGGCTCGCCCACGTTGGCTTCCACCTTGTGCTCGCGCTTCATGCGGTCGACAAGAATCTCCAGGTGTAACTCGCCCATGCCGCTGATAATCGTCTGGCCCGATTCATCGTCGGTGCGCACCTTGAAGGTGGGGTCCTCGTCGGCCAGCCGCGCCAGGGCCACGCCCATCTTCTCCTGGTCGGCCTTGGTCTTGGGCTCGATGGCTACCGAGATCACCGTCTCCGGGAAGGTGATTGCGCCAAGCGCAATCGGGTGATGCGGAGCGCAGAGCGTGTCGCCGGTCTTCAGTTCCTTCATGCCCACACAGGCGCAGATGTCGCCGGACAAAATCTCCGTCACGTCCTCGCGTTTGTTGGCGTGCATCTTCACCAGGCGGCCAATGCGATCGGTCTTGCCGGTGCGGGGATTGAGAACCGTGTCGCCGGTCTTCAGCGAACCCGAATAGACGCGCACAAAGCAGAGCTTGCCAAACGGATCGTTGATGATCTTGAAGGCCAGGGCCGAAAGCGGCTCGCTGTCGTCCGGCTTGCGGATCTCGGTCACGCTCAAATGGTGAGGATTGATGCCCTCCACCGGCGGCTTGTCGAGCGGGCTGGGCAGATAATCGACCACCGCGTCGAGCAGCGTCTGCACGCCCTTGTTCTTGAATGCCGAACCGCAGATTACCGGAAAGACCTTCAGATCGATGGTGGCCTGGCGAATGCCGGCCTTGAGCTCGGCTATCGACGGTGTCTCGCCTTCAAGAAACTTCTCCAGCAGCACATCGTCAGTCTCGGCAATGATTTCAATCAGCTGCAGGCGGAAGGCCTCGGCCTTCTTCAGGAGATTGGCGGGGACTTCTTCGACGGAGAACTCGGCGCCCATGGTCTCGTCGTGCCAGAGAATCGCCTTCATCTCAATCAGATCGATGACGCCCTTGAAGTTGGCTTCGGCTCCGATCGGAATCTGCAACGCCACAGGCCGTGCGCCCAGGCGTTTGCGGATGCTCTCCAGAACGTGCTCAAAATCGGCGCCGTTCTTGTCCATCTTGTTCACGAAGCAGATGCGCGGAACGCGATACTTGTCACCCTGGCGCCACACGGTCTCAGTCTGCGGCTGCACGCCGCTCACAGAGTCGAACACCGCAACCGCGCCGTCGAGCACGCGCAGGCTGCGCTCCACCTCGGCCGTAAAGTCCACGTGGCCGGGAGTGTCGATGATATTGATGCGGACGTCTTTCCACATGCAGGTGGTGGCTGCAGAGGTAATCGTGATGCCGCGCTCCTGCTCCTGCTCCATGTAGTCCATGGTCGCCGTGCCTTCATGCACTTCGCCGATGCGGTGCGTGATGCCCGTATAGAACAGGATGCGCTCTGTCGCTGTCGTCTTTCCGGCGTCGATGTGCGCCATGATTCCGATGTTCCGGCAACGATTCAGAGGTATGGTGCGAGCCACGGCATTTTCCTTGCGGGCGCCTGGCCCGCGGTTAAAAGTCAGCTTCTAGCCGCTAGCTTCTAGCTTC
>JBAPYY010000597.1:0-3669 GCA_049284975.1 Occallatibacter sp. | reverse complement strand
TCGTAAAGGTGCCAGATCATGGAGGGCCATGCGTTGTTGAGCATCCATTGAACAACGCCCGTGGAGGTGTACTTATTTTTGCTATAGGCCTCGAACATGGCGCGCTCGGAATCGTATTCCATTGCCCCAGCCAGGCGTTCATATTCGACGGATGAATGGGGCCTGGTGTAGACGGCTTCCATGGCCTGGTCAAAGACTTTGAGGGTGGCGAATTCGCCGCTGCCGTCGTGATAGCTCCAGTTTGCGGACGGAGGCCATGCCTCGGGGTCGGGCAGAAACTTTTGCCTGCTTGCCTGCGAGGGTATGGCCGGTCCGGGACTGGTTTCTGTGTTGAATCCGAAGGCGCCGCCATGTTGCCGGTCAACATACCAGTAACTTGGCGCGACATAATCGTAAGGCCCGCTCATCTTCACGCCACTCTCGCCGGTCACGGTGGTGGGCGTGGCTGAAGCAGAGGACAGCACAGGGTTAGGCCAGTGGGTTTCGGACTCGACTTTCAGATAGGCGCTCTCGACGTTGGCCGGTGGAGGATTGTCGCTGCCGTTAAGCCACACAAGCAGGCTTGCGTGATGACGCAGACGCAGCATCTGCGCGCGCAAGGAGGCAGTGGCGATGGTCAGATCGTCCGCGGTCCAGTCCTTCCAGTGCTCCCAGTGGTCGCAACAGCACCAGCCGAGCATCACCAGAATGCCTTGCTGATCGGCGAGATGAAAGAACTCATCGGTTTCGAGCTTGCCTTCGAGGCGAATGGTGTTCAGGTTGAGGTCGCGCACCATGCGGAACTGATCGCGCAGGCGGTTCTCATCGGTGCGCAACAGCATGTCCTGCGACCAGCCGCCGCCGCGAATCAGAATACGCTTGCCATTCACGCGGAAGAGACGGCTGCCGTTGGCTGTGAGTTCGGATGTGATTTCGCGAAATCCGAAGTCCACGCTTTGCTCATCGGTCACTTTATCCTGAACCGCGAAGCTCATGGTGAGACGCTCCAGATGCGGCTCGCCCATCTGGTGAGGCCACCAGAGCTTTGGATTGCGAATGTGCAGCTGCGGAAACTGCTCGGGCGTGAAGACTACTTCGCGGTCCTCATGCGGCGCCAACTCGACCGGCTGTTCAAAGCGAACTCCTGCAGCCGAGCCCGCGGCCAGACCCTTTACCGCGTGATCGGTGGCGTTGTGCAATTCGGCGTAGACGGTCAAGTCGGCCGTGTCGAGCGCGGGGCTAGGGAAGTGAGTCACGGTCAGCGGCGAGCGCAAAGTAACCGCGCCGGATGCAACGAGATCAACAGCGCCCACCAGGCCCATATCCTTGTCCGCCGGAGTCGGGTTCCAATCGACCCAGTTGATGCCAAGATCCTTTTCCGTGGGCGCAAAAGTCTCCACGGCCAGCACATTTATTTTGCCGGGTTTCAGAAACTCGGTCACATCGAAGTCATAGGTGCGATAAGCTCCGGCCACCTGTGTCGAATCCGCTATTTTGTGGCCGTTGAGCCAGATCTCTGCCCGGTAATTGATACCGGCGAAGCGCAACCAGAATCGTTCTTCTTTTTGCGATGCGACCGGCGCGGAGAACTCGTTGCGATACCACCATCCGCAGCGGTACGGACTGTCCTGCGGCATGGGCAGGTTAGAAAAGATTTGGCCGATAGGGTAGCTTGTGCCCGGAATCTGGCGCAGGTTCATCCCGAAGTAGGGATCGGGGAATTTTCCATCGGCGACCTGCGCGGCCAGCACAGTATTGGGAACGGCGGCCTTCAACCAGTCACTGGTGGCAAATCCTTCAGAGGCGATCGATTCGCCCTGAGCCTTGAGCGAGCAGGCTGACTGCAGACGCCAACCGTTGTGAAGCGGCGTAACGGTTTCAGCCTGGAGGGCAGCAGGCAAGGCGAGCGACAACAGGAAAAGAGGCGCAAGCAATTTTTGTATGACCACCGGTACTCCTTACAGCAAAACAAAAAAGCGAGTTGATTAGCGAGAGTGGGCGATTTCCCGCGTTTCAATCGTTTGAATAGAGCAAATATTCTCCATCTTGCTCTGCTTTGTCAAGTAGTTTTCCGCGCCTTCCCGTCTTTTCGTTGTTCCTTAGCCGCGCGGGCAGTCGACATCCGCCGAACCAACTCCGGCTGCGCTTTGTGCAATTTTGGCCTTTGAGGACCTCCGCGCTCCCGATCCTCCAACGCTTCGAGCATCCACTCTGCCGCCATCAGTCCCATCTCCTTCAGCGGCTGGCGGATTGTGGTAATTCCGGGAGTCGATACTGCAGCAGGCAACACATCATCAAAGCCCAATACTGAACAATCCTCCGGTACGCCTAGACCGGCTTCAGTGAGTCCACGTATTACGCCCAAGGCGGTCAGATCGTCGAATGCGAGAACCGCCGTGAATGGTTGGCCCGTGGCCAACATTCGGCGCGTGGAGTCCAGTCCTCCCTCAAATCCGGAGGCTGGGTCTACGAGGCTCGGCAGTTGAAACACCAGCCGCGCATCCAACTTTATGCCGGCTTTGGCAGCGGCCTTTTGCACGCCCGCCCAGCGCGGCGCACTGTCGAAGAGTTCTTCCGGGCCGCGAATGACGGCGATATGGCGATGTCCAAGTTCGACAAGGTGTTGCATCGCCAGTATGCCTCCCACTTCGTTATCCACCAGCAGGGAACTGACTCCGTGTTCGGTCAAATCACGGCTGATGATCACGATCGGCACATTGTTCTTCTCGATGTCGCTCAACAGGTTGGATTCGTCAAATACCCAACTGGCGATTACGATCACACCTTCGGCGCGCCGCTCCAGGATCATCTGCAGGTAGTTGTCGAATAGCGTGCGCTTGGTCTGCGCATCCATCACGAGAGGAAGATAGCTGGCAGGCTGCAAACCTGCCTGAATCCCGCGCACGATAGGAATGCAGTACGGGTCAGAGAGATCATAGGCCAGCACTCCTATAGTTTGCGAGCGGCGGCGGCGCAGGGACCGGGCAAAGGCGTCGGGATGGTATCCAAGCTGCTGAGCCATGGTCCGGATCTGCTTGCTCGTAGCCGCTGCAATGTTTTGCGAGAGCGGCGCCTCGCTGAGCACAATTGACACGGTGGACACGGAGAACCCGCAGGCGCGGGCTACGTCAAGCAGCGTGACATGTCCGGATTTTCGTTGGACCACTTCTCCCCCTAGCGCTGCGGATGGCCGGGGTCATCGCACACGGGCGGTAGCCAAGCGTTATTCTGCCACAGCGACCCGGCCTGCGCTACGAGCGATGTATTTTCTGTGCTCTGCTCTTGCAAGCCAGATCTTCCCTTCTGAACCATGTTTCAGCGCATATAGACCGCCATGAATTCAAGGTGGTATCTTGTTGAGTGCAAGGCATCTAACGCGCTATTGCGGTGGTCCGAATCGACGGCATGCGGCCTGCAGAAGCAAGCGCGCAAGTTTGGCTGAAAATCCCGCGAGGTTTAGAAATTAAATGCGTCGCCAGAATTTTCCCTTGACAGTGAAGGGAGCATATCATACATTTCTCTCGGACATTCAAACGTTTGAATATCAACGATTCTTTGGAGGCTGTCCATGAATTTTTCCCTGAAAAACAGCAAAGTCGGCGCCGCATCGATGAGCCGATTCCTCTTTGCATGCATTCTCGTGCTTTGCGCGGCTACCGCCGTACTCGCCCAGGCCGGCAGGGGCAGCAT
>JBAPYY010000596.1:0-3511 GCA_049284975.1 Occallatibacter sp. | reverse complement strand
ACCCCAAATACAAGGCCATTGCGCCGCACTTCGTCTCCTACATACCCCATCCCGCGAGGGAATAGCTTTGCATCGGGCGTAGAGTACTCACCGCGCGCATATTGGTACCCTTCATCGATCTGAAAGTAGTTGTACCCAATTTGCTTTAGATTCTCCGACAGCCACTCTGCATTCGTAACCGCCGCTCCCTCGTTGAGTCCAAAGTAGTAAGCAGTCCAACTCCACCACCCGATTGGAGTAGGGGTACTTACCCGGGCTTTATGCAGCAGTCCGACTGCACGGCCATACTGTTCCAATTGGGCGTGATAGTCACTTCCTACAGCGAACATCAGTCTCTCAGACGAAATGCTATCGCCAGGCTTTACACTCAGGCTTAATTCCACCTGTTCGGATGCGGGCGCTTCCCTGAGCGATTCGCCTTTCATGATCTCGGTCGTGCCACTTGCGACGGCTTCGAAAGAAAGTATCTGTGCTTCGGAACCGCCTGCCTGCTCCTTCAAATGAATGATTGTCAGTAACTTCTCGGAGCTAAGTGCGCCGAGAAAAAGACTCTGGCCGCTCTGGCGGTTGTAAATAAGCTGGCTTCCCACCCCACGGTGCATTCCTTCTGGAGCGGCGCCGAGATCGCGAATCGCAAGCTGCGGTCTATCTTCACTATAGCTATCAGACAGAACGCGGTCCGCGGAAGCCGGCCCATTCAGGTTTATAACCGGGGCATCGGTTGCATGAATGCTTCGAATCGCCTGAACGTGAACCAGCCGGCCCGTGGAATTAACCACCTTGACTTCTATATCGCCCCATGATTGATCTTTATAAAGCCGATAAGTGCAAACCAAATACGGCGCGTCCGATAGACCGGTGTGAGTTACGGTTAACTTCAATCCTGAACCGAACTCATCATGGAACTCAGATTGCGAAACATTATGTTGCGGGTATGCAGAAGAACGCAGGGCATGAGAGTCTACGTCGGCTTCTACATCGGAGCGCACTACGATACCCGGGATGCCAGTTGACGCGATGGAGTAGTATCCGTCAGAATAGACAGCTACCGACAATGATTTTCCTTGCACCGAGCCGAGAACGGGTATCTTATGATTAGACATAGAAGGGGCTTGCTGACCCGCAAACACAGTGTTCGGGCAGACAGCCACAACTGCCGCCAGCGCAGCGCACATACTCCAACTACACAATTGCTTCACGTAAGCTCCTTTGTTCCGACGCGGCATAACTCATAATCCACATAGTTGCGGCCCGGCCCGTACCCCGAGCCGGGCCGCAAACAGTATACGTTCTCAGTAGCTGAATTTCGCGGCAAACTGAAGAAGTCTCGGAGCCTGTGCTCCGGTCAAGTATCCGAAACTTGGCGTTCCCATGATTGTCGAACTGATGGAATTCTGGGGACCCGGCGCGGCAAATTGAAAGTTCGGATGATTGAATGCATCGAATGCCTCAGCCCTGAGCTCCAGACGCCTGGTCCCGCCTAGAGGAATCTTCTTCAGAAGGGCAAAGTCCACATTCTTATCTCCGGGCCCCTCAAGGCTGTTTATTTGTACGTCGCCCAAAGATCCGAGAGCTGGGTTTTGAAAAGCGCAAGTATTGAAGAACGTGCCCGGTACGCAGGGCTTCGATGTTGCCTTGACTCCCGGAACATAATCAGGCCTTTGTGACTGGCTGTCGGAGTTGGCAAAGTTGCCATTACCATCCGTCACTGTGAACCAGCCACCCGTCGACAAGGTAACAATGCCTGACCAGTTCCAGTTAGCAAGTACCTGGTCAATTGCCCGAACCCCCGTCGCAAAGCGCTGGCCCGGTCCAAATGGCAAGTCGTACAGATAACTTGCCACAAAACGCTGGCGCACATCGATATCCAAAGGTCCGTGTTCCTCATCAGGATATTTGCTATTCCTGAAGCCACTGTTGTTTTGAGAGCCAAGATCTGCGTTGGTCGCGTTTCCCAGCGCCTTACTGTAGGTGTAGTTAACAACAAACTCCAGGCCGTGGCTCACCCGCTGGGTCAGAGAGGACTGCATACTGTTGTAGTTTGCTAGTCCGAATGCTGTCAGATAGCCTATCGTCGCGTCTATGTTTGGCCAGGGACGCCGTGGGGCCGTTGGAGCGGTCGGATCGGGAGTCGGTTGAGCCTGATTGCCGTTGAGATAGATGTATGTACGGTTACTCTTCGACCCAATATACCCTACCTCAAGCATCATCGTATTAGTCACCTGATATTGGGTCGTGAGGTGCCATTGCATGACATAGGGCATGCGAAGGTTCTCCTCCAGGGAGAACAGAGTCGGAGTATTTGGATTCACCAAAGCATTTGCGGGAAATCCTTGTGCAAGAACGCTCACCCCAGGAACCGAGCAGTCTACGCCACTTGGCGCGCCCGTGTATGAGGGAAAGCTACATGGGGCGGAGAAGGTTTGAGTGATGAAGTAAGGGGGATTGAAGCCCGGGCTTGGATTGCTATAGGGTCCTGCCTCATCCCCATTGAAGAACACCCCGAATGCGGTTTGCACGGCAAGGCGCTTCGTCGGGCTGTAGGCTGCTCCTATGCGAGGCGAAAAATCCTTGTAGTCGGCAGTTATCAAAGCGTCCGACGCATCGTGGTTCACAGGGAGAATCGAGGCGATTATGGGAGTCAAACTCACTTTACTGCTCGCCGGTATATCCAGATTTCCGGTAGCGAGGTTAAAGTTCGACTGAGCGTTGTTCTTCGAGAGCACTGGCGAGAAATATTCCCAGCGGAGGCCCATGTTCAAACTAAGTTTTGGCAGAACCCGCCAGTCATTCTGAACGAAGAGGGCATATGTGCTCCGGAAGTAGTCGATATTGTTGAGGTTGTTGATATTGCCGCCGCTCACCTGTCCCGTGAGCAGATCCGCCAGGCTATTTCCACCTGTCCCTGGATCGCCCGCATTATCCGTGTACGTGTGGGTAAAACTGAGAAAACCACGAGGGTATGCTGGCTCATAGATGGAAAAGTGTTCTGGGCGTATCTCACCGCCAAACTTCCAGGTGTCGTTGCCGGAGATTAGCGTAAAAGTGTCTGAGAGCATGAACGTCGTCTGCCTTTCGATGGCTGGCAGAAAGAGAGCGGAACCGAGGTTGGATGCATCAGTGAAGGTCATCTGGGGCAATCCGCCGTTGTCGGTGCCGGCCACATACGGGACACCTGGAAAGCCGACAGTGGCCGCCACGTCCTCGCCGTAATTGAACTGATATCTGCTTGTCTTGAGCCGGTTGGCGCCAAAGCGAATTTCATTCACCTTATGCGGCGAGAAGACGTGAGCTTCGCTGGCCGCGCCGCTATAGGCAGTTATTTGCTGAATACCAGTGAAGAAACCGCCTCCGTCTGCAATGCCGCCGAAGGGTGAGCCAATAGTCTCCGGACTGCTGCTCATGCTAAATCGGTAGAATGCCGTGTCTTTGCTGGTGATTACCTGGTCTATCCGGACATCCCCCTGCTGCTGAGTCTGCGTGGTAATTGGATTGGACAGGTAGTTATAAC
>JBAPYY010000595.1:0-3605 GCA_049284975.1 Occallatibacter sp. | reverse complement strand
AGTCAGCACCATCCTGTTGGACTACAGCACCGGTATTCGCGAGGCTATAAGTCACCTGATTGAATTAGGCCACTCCAGGATTGCCTTTCTCGCCGGGCCCCACAAGCTGCACTCGGCCATCACCCGTGAAAACGATTTTCGCTCGGCGATGAAGGCTGGTGGAGTTGCTGTAAGGCCAAGCTGGGTAATCGAGTGCGACCACACGCTCAAGGGCGGCGTGGTTGGCTATGGAAAGTTGCAGAAACTCTCCACTCGCCCCACTGCCATCCTCTGTTCCAACGATGTGACCGCTATAGGTGTGCTCCGCGCCGCTTACATGGAGGGCTTGCGCGTGCCTGACGACCTCTCGGTCATTGGTCTGGACGACATCGACTTTGCCGAATTCACGCTGCCGCCACTCACCACCATCCGCCTGTCGCGTTTCGACCTGGCGCAAGCGGCCTTCGAAGCCCTTCGCCTGCAGGCCGAGGAAGCCGGCAATCCCAAGATGCAGCGAGAATTCCTGGTTTCCACCAGCCTCGTCGTCCGCGGATCTACGGCCGCACCCCGGTCAAGCCAGCGATAATCGAGCGTGCCAACAAGCCCCAATGCCTGAATCTTTGTACACCTAACTTGGGAGTATCTTCCGAAGCGCCAATACTCCCTGTGATTGCGGAGGAGGATTGGTCCTACACAGGACACGGATGGTCCGATAAAATGCGGGGTCAGGAAAGGTAAGTAGCTGTTATACTAGCCCGGTTCGAGAAAGGGAGGGAAGAATTTGCCGTCGCTGAAAACCTTTACATACGCCATTCTGGCGCTTGCCGTTTCCGTTTCCGTCGCCGCTTCGGCGCAAACGCAAATGACAGATTCCCGTACCAACTTCGACTCGACCAATAAGGTCTTCCGGCTGGATGGCGGCGGAGTCAGTTACGTCTTCGGCGTAAATCCCAAGGGGGAGTTACAGCAGATCTATTGGGGCGGGCGGCTGGCGGCGACAGATAGCTTTCCACAGGCCGTGCCACGCCCGGATTGGGCCTCTTTCGACACCTCCTACACCACCACGCCGCAGGAGTACGCCGGTTGGGGCGCGGGGATGTATGTTGAGCCGGCGCTGAAGATCAGCCTTGCCGACGGAGATCGCGACCTGGTGCTTCACTATCAAAGCTACAGCGAAGTACCGGACGGTTTTGACGTTGTGCTCAAGGACATCCACTACGAGATCTATGTGACCCTGCACTATGCAATTGATAAGGAGAGCGGAATTCTGGCGCGGTCGGCAATCATTGAGAACCGCGAGAAACAGCCGGTGACCGTGGAGCAGGCCGCGGCCGCCTCGTGGTCTCTGCCGGCCGGTCAATACACGCTCAACTATCTGACCGGACGCTGGGCCGGAGAGTGGAACCTGACGCAAGAGAAGCTGGAACCCGGCGAGCGGGTGATCGAAAGTCGCCGCGGCTCTACCGGCCACCAGGCGAATCCCTGGTTTGCAATTCAGAGTGGCGAGACCAGCGAGGAGCAGGGCGAGGTCTGGTTCGGCGCGCTGGCCTGGAGCGGTTCCTGGCGCATCACCATCGAGCAGGACCAGTTGGAGACAGTGCGTGTCACCGGCGGCTACAATCCCTTTGACTTCGCCTACGTATTGCACTCCGGCGAGCGCCTGGAGACACCGGTCTTCTACGGCGGCTATGCGGCGCACGGGCTGGGCGAGGCATCGCGGCTGCTGCATCGCTTCGAGTTGGAGCACATTCTGCCGCGAACCGCCGCTACTGCCAGCCAGCCGCTGCCCAAGCCGAGGCCGGTGATCTACAACTCGTGGGAAGCTACCGAATTCAATGTCAACGAGGCAGGGCAGATGGCGCTGGCGGAGAAGGCTGCGGCGCTGGGCATTGACCGGTTTGTGATGGACGACGGCTGGTTTGGCCAGCGCAAGGACGACCATGCCGGCCTGGGCGACTGGTATGTGAACCAGCAGAAGTTTCCTCACGGCCTGAAGCCGCTCATAGATAGGGTTCATCAGCTGGGCATGGACTTTGGGCTGTGGGTGGAACCGGAGATGGTCAACCCCAACTCCGACCTCTATCGCCGGCATCCGGAGTGGGTGCTGAGTTTTCCCGGCCGTCCGCGCTCGGAGGCGCGCAACCAATTGGTGCTGAACCTGGCTCGGCAGGACGTGCGCGCCTACGTTCTGAGCTTCCTGGACAAGCTGCTTACGGAAAACGATATTGCCTTTCTCAAGTGGGATTACAACCGCAACTGGAGCGAGCCGGGCTGGGATCAGCTTCCTGCGGCGGAGCAGAAGCGAGTATATGTCGAGTACACGCGGAACCTCTATGCGATCCTGGCGGAATTGCGGCGCAGACACCCGAATGTTGAGATCGAATCCTGCTCGGGCGGCGGCGGACGAGTTGACCTGGGAATTCTGCGCTACACGGACGAGGTTTGGCCCTCGGACAACACCGACCCATTTGACCGGCTGACACAGCAGAATGGATTTACTTATGCCTACACGCCGCAGGTCATGATGGCCTGGGTCACCGACTCACCGCACTGGCTTAACCGGCGCACTACATCGCTCGCCTACCGGATGCTGAGTTCGATGCAGGGTTCGCTGGGGATAGGCGCCAACATCGCCAACTGGACACCGGACGAAAACGCGCTGGCAAAACGATTGATCGCCGCTTACCACCAGGTGCAGCCGACGATTGTGCAGGGAGATCTTTACCGCCTGATCTCGCCTATGAATGGAAGCGAATTCTCGGCAACCCAGACCGTGAGCAGGGACAAGAGCCAGTCGGTAGTCTTCGTCTTCATACACTCGACACAGGAGGGGCATCTCTTCCCGCTGCTGAAGCTGAAAGGACTCGACCCGTCAGCTAATTACACGCTCAGTTCCATCGAGGGCAAGACCAGGCCAGGAGAGCCACAGACGGCCAGCGGCGCCTGGTGGATGAACCACGGACTGGAGATGGACATGGGATTCCGGGGAGACTTTCAGGCGGCAGCTTTCCGCCTGGACCGGCAGTAGATAGCATTCAGGTAGAGTTCAAAACGCAAAACGCGAGGAGGGCGCATGCTCTCCTCGCGTTTGTTTAGCGCGCCAAACCGATTGCGTCAGGCTGCTTCAGACGGGGTTGGAATTATCTCGAACTCGACGTGCCGCACGCCGAGATAGGGATGGTGTGCGGCGAGGCGTACCTTGCCGGGCATTTCGCCGGCGCGAATCCAAACGGCGCCGGTGCCACCGATGAGCGAGAAAGGATTGTCGCCGATGAGCTGAGCCGGGCCGGTGAGCTCGAAGTGAATGGGATCGTTGGCGAAGGGACGAATGGCGTCGAATTCGTCGGTGACACGCAGGACGACGCGAGTGGTGTCCGCTCCGTCGGCAATTAACGCGGTGTCATCTGGAAGCAGAGTAAATTTTTGATCGATTCCCTTCCCCGACATGCTGCGCGAGATGACCTTCTTGCCCTGGATGTACCCATCAATGCGGAGATCGTCCCAGCCGACGCGGACATTGTGAGCATCAACAGAGAAGGGCGCGTATTTGAGATGCGCGAACTGCTTGCGGTCGGGATCGGCTTCAGCTATCAGCTTATCGCCAACGTAGAACTTGAGGTGATCAC
>JBAPYY010000594.1:0-4472 GCA_049284975.1 Occallatibacter sp. | reverse complement strand
GACCGGCGCTGAGACCTTCTGCTGCAAGTCAGTCGCGGCAGCCGAAAGCGGCTGCGTATTGGCCGACCGATCGTAGTTGAAGCGCATAAAGCCGGTGGTCTTCTTCGAGAAGTGCTGGTCGAGGCGCAGCATCGCCGAGCCTTCGTTGACCACCTGCGTGCAGTAGCAGGTGACCAGATCATAGTCCGCGGAGTCCGGATCGCCCGGGTCGTTGGTTGACGTCCAGGGCGTCACAATTGTCTTTGGACCGGCTCCGGGAAACCCGTTCATGATCGCGTAGACCGGCGAAGAGGACGGAACTGCGGCAATGAGCGCCGCGCTCGGCACGTCGCCGCTTACCGGATAGCCCCAGTTCTGCCGATAGACTTCGGAGGCGACGAAGAAAAACGTCTTGTCGCGCACGATGGGACCGTCCAGCGATCCGCCGAACTGATTCAGCCGAAGCGGCTGCTTAGGTTCCCGCAGCTGACCTTCACCGTTGGAGGCCCAGATAAGCGAGGAGGCCCAGGTAGGCAGCGGTGCGTCAAAGAAATCGTTCCGCAAGTATTCGAAGAGGCGTCCGTGGAAGCGATTGGTTCCCGAGGACGAGCTGACGTTCAATTGAGCGCCGCCCGTCGCGCCTTCCTCGGCGGTTGCCATCAGCGTATCGACGCGGAATTCCTGGATCGCGTCCAGTGGAATGGCGAGCCGCACCCACTGGCGCTGTGTCTGATTCACGATGTTGGTGGCATCCACGCCGTCGTAGGTAAAGTTGCTGTCGTCGAGGCCGCGCCCGGCAAAGCGAACCGTCCTCTGGTTGCTGCCGCCGGTGTCAATGGCGCCGGGGATAAAGGCCGTCAGAGCAGACCAGTCGCGACCATTGAGCGGCAATTCATCCGCCTGCGTTCTCTCGATCAAGCCAGTCACCGCGCTGGTATTTCGGTCTATCAGCGCCGAGGCGGACGAGACGTAGACGCGCTCTTCGCTGCCAGCCACCTGAAGCGTCGCGTTGAGCGTATGAGTTCTTCCAATCACCTGCTCCACATCAACAAACTCGAACTTCTTGAAGCCCTGGTGTTCGAAGGTGATCGTGTAGGTACCCACCGGCAGCTCGGCTATATAGTAGTTGCCGGTCTGGTCCGACACCGTATCGCGCCGCAATTCAGTCGAATTCTGCACCGCCGTGACGTGCGTCTCGGGCAATGTGCGGCCTGAGGCATCGGTAACGGTGCCGTTCAACGCGCTGCGATTCACCTGCGCTGAAGCTTGGGATAGAAAAAACGTGAACAACACAGTGGCAACTCCGAGCAGGAAGAAAGAGGAAACAAGACTTGACTTGCGCATGCGAACCTCTGGTATCGGGTTGTTCTGCGGGCACTTGCGTGGAGCCAGAAGCCAGGATGGCCTTGCCTCCCTTCCGGTAAGCGTTACATTCAGGATCCAGCCGCATCGACCGGAGACGAGATCCTTTGCTTGCTCTCCGACGAGTGCGGATCAATGGTTTGCTGCTTCAGGTAGTTCTTGAGCAGTTAGGCACGATTGGTCCCGTAGATCGAGTCCGGTGACCACCGCCAGGTTGAGCGTTCGCCGAGTAGACAGCGAACGTGACTCCGGCTACGAAAATACTCGCGCAGAAAACCTGCCTTAAAACCCGATTCCTGAGCATGAGGGTCCCCCTCGGAATCCGATGAAGGTACGCCGCTCAGGGCACGCTATCGCGGCACCTTGGCCGCATTAAGGTTGCTGCAAATGAACTAACTCGTGGCCTTACTCGACCTTGGGGAAACTTCGTTCAGTTCCTGATCTTGAGGCCTGGTTGGGACAAGGCTAGAAGTCAATCAGAAAGCACCTAAATAGTGCGTCCCGGAGGTCAAAAATTCTTTAACAGTTCGATGATTTTTATGTGAATGAGATGGCCTTGTTCAAAGAAAAGAAAGTCGGGACCGGGATATGCGTGACGCCTTCAACTCCTTGAATCATTTGCGCTTGGTTTGAGGCCCGGCCGTAAACCTATGTCCCAGCGAATTAAAGCACTAGCTCTAGATTACAAAATCGTCATTTTCGCGTAATGCTGGCGTCCTTTTCGCAGTTCTAGGCTTGCCCCGTTGGCGCTTTTCCCTGTTGGTGCGCCATCTCCTGCTCTCGAAGAGAAAGCATCCGCCTGTTTCAGATTTCTCGTGTCGCGCACCCTATTCCGGGTCGCTCGATGAAAAAAACCGAAGAAGGAGAACCACCCATGTCCCCTAAGACTTCTCAAATGCATCCTCGAATGAACCTACTGCGTCCGCTCGTCGGTTTGTTGGCAGCTGCGCTGAGCATATCTGCGCTCGCGCAGTCCGTACCGTTCCCGACCTACACGCCCGGCGAGAACCTGAGCGGGTCGCAGGGCCCGAACTATCCGTCGACCTTGCCCAACCCGTGGGTCGTAAGCGATGGCGCAATCATCACCCCTGCCGGCACCCAGGTCTACCTTGGCACCACCACCCGCGCCAAGGCCATCGCGCTCAACCCCACCGGCAATCACACCGCCGCCGTCCTTCAAATGGGCGCACCACAGGCTGTCACAGTTTTCAACACCAAGACCGGCGCCATCCTGCAGACCTACAGCGTGCCATATCTGTCGGGCACTACGACTGAGTACGATTCAGACGGCAGCACCACCGGCATCGCCTATACGCCAGACGGCAAGTACCTGCTGTTCAGCCAGGACGGCAATTACGGACCCTCCAGCTACGTTGCCATCGCCAGCGTCAATGCGACGACGGGCTGGCTGTCGAACCACGCCCAAGTCAGCGTTCCGATGGCCGTCAACAGTGAGGGCAAACTGACCGACGTTACCTGCTATCCATACAATGCCGCGGCGAAGCCCCCCTCGGGCAGCCCTGGGGGGACCACAGGCAGCTTTAATATCCCGTGCGGCTACCCCTATTCGATTTTTTCAGATGACACATTCACGTCCTATCCCATGGGCATCGCGATCGCGCCGCCGCCCTCTGGCCAGACGGCCTCTACTACCGCCTACGCCGTGCTGGACAACAACGATACGCTGGGCAAGATCAGCCTGAGCACGAATACGCTGGTTTCGGAGGTCCGCGTCGGTAACGTCCCGCACAGCGTCATCATCTCGCCGGATGGCAAGACCGCTTACGTCTCCAACGAGGCCGGACGGATTGCTACCGCGAGCGACTTCCAGGAGTACTCCAACGGCACCCCGGTCGTCGCCGAGTATCCTACCGGCACCACGGCCACCGGCACGGTTTCCGTAGTCGACCTGGCCACGTTTGCGGTCACTGGCAGCATCGAGACCGGCCATCATCCGACCGGCATGGCGTTCTACGGAAGGTACCTGTTGGTCGCCAATGCCTATAGCGACACCATCTCGGTGATTGACACGACAATGAACCAAGTCGTGCGGACGATCGACCTCGGCCTTCCGGTGAGCGTGCCCGGCGACCCCAGGCCAGCTTACGGCGCGGGACCGAACTCGATCGCCGTCGATGCCACGAACAACATCGCCTACGTCGCGCTCTACAATGCCAATGCCATCGCCGTAGTCGACCTCAACGCCATCTCGTGGAGTCCCGTCGTCGGCATGATCCCGGTCGGCTATGCGCCGGCCTCGGTTGTGCTGGACAAAACGGACAACGTGCTGCTCGTTGCCAACGACAAGGGCATCGGCACCACGGGCTACGGGGCGACTCTGATCCCTGATGCCAATCCCTGCGGAAGCAATGTCGATAATCCGCCTGCGGCCGAGAATTCGCTCGGCAACTATAATACCGCGAAGTGCCTCAACACCCACCAGGATCTTGGCACCGTCAGTATCGTTCCCGTGCCGAAATACGACGCCCTGGTGGGGATGACCAGGCAGGTCTTTGAGAACAACCACTGGGATTTGGTGCAGAACATCTGGTCAGCCGCTGGAGGCAGCCCGTTTGCCAAGCCGGTCGCAATCCCGAACAAGATCGGCGATCCGTCGCTCATCAAGCATGTGTTCTTGATCATCCGTGAAAACCGCACCTACGACCAGATGCTGGGCGATGTGCCAGAAGGCAATGGCGACCCCGCGCTGGCGGTCTTCGGCGACAACTCGAAGGACGCCGCATACCCCGTCGTAACACCCAATGTGCACGCGCTGGTGCAGCGCTTCCCGCTTCTTGACAACTTCTACGATCCGAGCCGCCAGTCGGCTGACGGTCACAACTGGATCATGCAGGCCATGGCGCCATACGGCGACGACATCCAGTCGCCGGACTGGCTCCGCGACTATCCCTCAAACGGCGGCGATGCTCTCGCATATCAGCAGAAGGGCCACCTATTCGATGTGGCGGCCGCAGCCGGTATCAAGATGAAGAACTACGGCGAGTACGTCGAGTACAACACCTTTACCGTGCCGGGTTGCACTCCGACCAACTATACGCAAGCAAACACCTATAATGGCGCCGGTACACCCGTTG
Source organism: Occallatibacter sp. (assembly GCA_049284975.1). Lineage (GTDB taxonomy): Bacteria > Acidobacteriota > Terriglobia > Terriglobales > Acidobacteriaceae > Telmatobacter. The sequence continues at coordinate 36 of JBAPYY010000594.1, read as the reverse complement.
CATTGCCGTTTGTTGTTTCGGACAGTTGCGAGCCGA
>JBAPYY010000593.1:0-1750 GCA_049284975.1 Occallatibacter sp. | reverse complement strand
TCGCTCCGGCAGGAAGCGCCGGACCGCCCTGCCTCTGGCAGAAAACCTGCCAACATTCGCCGCCTAGGCCCCGCGCAAGCGCGTTATCTTTTTTCCGTAGCCGGCGTAAGGTGCTTGACCAGTGTCAGCTCGGTTCCGGGATGCAGTTGTCGAAAGTGTACCTCATCCATGAATGATCGAATCAGGAAGATACCCCGGCCGCACCCGCGTAACAGGTTTTCCGGAGCCAATGGGTCTGGAAGCGAGTCCGGGTCCAGACCCTTGCCCTGGTCGGCAACGGTAATCACCAACGCCGAGCCTGTGTTTTCAAAACTGGCGGCAATTCGCTTGGCGGGGTCGTATTCGTTCCCGTGTAAAACTGCGTTCAAGGCGGCTTCGCGTGCTGCCATGGTCACGTGAAAGCATTCATCCTCATCCAGGCCGGCCTCGGCGGCCAGCCTTTCAGCCGCAGACTCCACCTCGCTGACGCTTTCCATGGTGGATGTCAGCGAAAAACTCAGCCGTCCTGACTTCGCTCCGCTCACCAATCACTCTCCGCCTTTTCCGAGCCCGGCAAGGGCGCATTCGCCCTTCCGCCCCCGGTAGCCTAAAGGGCAGTTTGAGGGCTAACAAGCAACTGTGTCAAGAAGCTGGCGCTTGCCACTGCATCCGCTTTGTCGTATCGGATCTCCTCATTCCGCCATTCGAGCGCCTGTTGCTGCAGTGAAACCTAGTCCGCCGGTCTCGACGAACGTGAAGACGAGGGGAGAGACGCTTGTGATTTCGCCTCAAAATGGAACAATTCGCGGCTCGTAGCCCCAGCAGGGACCATTATGGGCATGGCAGGGTCGTTGGCAAGGCAGCCCGCGCAAGAAGCAGTGTGTGAAGACGCCGCAGAATGCTATAGTTCTCCGTAAGCTGGAGATCAATTATCGCGGTGATTGGCACAAGGTATAGCTTCTCCAACACCGCCCAGGAAGCCTGATTGCTCCTGCATTTAGCCTATGGATTACGGAACGTTTTTCTTCGCTAACATCGCCACGGTGACTGTGTTTGCGGTGTGCCTTAGTCTGCTGGCATGGTACAACCGCCGCGTGACGGGAATCGCCTGGTTTGCGGGCGGGCTGATTGTGGGTCTGGCCAAGCTGGTTTTGCAGGGCCTCGAAGGGAAAGTGCCAACAGTATTCAGCGACATGCCGGCCAACGAGCTTTACCTGGTCGCCTTCATGTTGCAATTGATCGGCCTGCGCTGGTTTGTGGTGCGCAAGCCGATGCGGCGCAGGTGGCCCTTTATTGCCGTGGGGCTGGTGCTGGTAATCTATACCGCCATGTTCCTCTTGAGAATCCCCTACAGCGGGAACGTCATCAATATCCCCTTTGTTGCGGTTTGCTTTGCATCTGCGTGGATCCTCTTGAAAAATGGCAGCGGCCCGTTTGCCGCCGTGTCGCGTGTATCCGCACTGATTCTATGCGCGGAGGGGTGCGTGGCCGGCTACCGTGCCGCTCTGACCAACCTGATTTATCACCGGCCGTGGGAAACTTTCCATGCACAGACCGACCCGCGGTGGATGAATTCTTTGGCTGCCATGGCCTTTCTTTCCACCTTCATGGTGATGTGCTACTTGTGGTTTCTGGTGACGGAGCTTCAGCGAGAGTTGGCCGTACTGGCGCGCACTGATCCTCTCACGGGAGCGCTGAACCGCAGGGCGATGGAAGAAGCGGCACTGCGCGAGACGGCGCGAAGCATTCGCTATGGGCACCCGCTCTGTAT
>JBAPYY010000592.1:0-2961 GCA_049284975.1 Occallatibacter sp. | reverse complement strand
ACCAAGCAAGGGGGAATGGGTATCGGACTGTCAGTGAGCCGCTCAATTGTCGAGGCTCATCAAGGCCGCTTATGGGCCGCTCGAAACGCCGGCCCGGGCGCAACGTTTGCATTCTCGATTCCTCAAGATGTTGGGAACCTTCCAAATCAGGCAGAATGACAAGGGATGATTCTTGCGCCCTGACGGTTGCTGATCAGGATGAGGCAGGAGGACGCAATCGGGCTCACTGTGAGCCAGTCGATCATCGAGGCCCATGGTGGCCGCCTTTGGGCAACAGCAAACGATGGCCCCGGAGCCACATTCGCATTCTCGATTCCGTGCGAGCATCCCACCGAATTTGGCCGCGAAGCTGCTTCAGCGCAGGCGCCCTAACTTCAAAGAAACCAATACCAAAGTGCAATAGACGACCTCCCAGGCTCTCTGCGACGATGATGAGTATCGGTGTGGCCACGAAGGGCCCATGGGAATTTTCCTCCGTCGCGTGGTTTATAAGCGGTCCGGAAAAGGAATGCGCCAGGCTCGACCGGAATGCAAGGACTGCGTCAGACGAATCTATTGGAACAGAAATGTTCTCAGGATTGAGTTTTAGCTTCAAGGCAAGTACGGCTTGAGAACTCCATGATGAATACACCACTGCTAGTATCGGTAATCGATGATGATGAGTCGGTTCGGGAATCGTTGCCAGATTTGTTGAAGGAACTCGGATATGCTGCCCTGACGTTCTCCTCCGGGGAAGAGTTCCTGGCATCCGATAGCATGTTGCACACAAAGTGCCTGATTCTCGACATTGCGATGCCGGGGATGGGAGGGCCTGATCTCAAACGCGAGCTTGAGCGTCGGAAGTTGAAGTGTCCGGTTATTTTCATCACTGGTCAGAGAGATGAAGGCTTGAAGTCGCGTTTGCTTAAAGATGGCGCCGTCGACTGTCTATTCAAACCCTTTAGTGATACGGCTCTGCAGCGCGCATTGGATTTAGCACTGAAGAGCAAATGAGCGCTCCCCGCTCTTTTGAGGTGTATAAAATGACCGCTGCGAGTGTCATCGGACATGGAGCGAGGTCCCTCACCGAAATGCAAACCTCACCGGTCGTGTTCGTTGTGGATGACGATGTCTCCATCCGTGAATCACTGGAGCTTCTGATTCGTCATGAAGGTTGGCAGGTCGAGACGTTCGAGTCGGCCTCGGCGTTTCTCGATCGCCCGCGTGTGCATGCGCCAAATTGCCTGGTCCTGGATATCTCCATGCCTGGCCTCAACGGCCTCGAGTTGCAAAAACGAGTGGCTGTGGAACGGCCGGAAATGCCGATTATCTTCATCACGGGTCACGGCGATGTACCAAAGTCTGTACAAGCCATTAAGGCTGGGGCTGTGGAGTTTTTGACGAAGCCCTTCAACGACGAGTCGCTGTTGTCTGCGATACGCAATGCTATTGAGCGCAGCAAATTACTGGTCAGTCGCAATGCCGAGCTTCAGGTCCTGAAATTGCGGTATGAGGACCTGACTTCTCGCGAGCGCGAAGTGTTTGTTCTCGTGGTCGCCGGTCTCCTGAATAAACAGGTAGGTAGCGAACTTGGCATCAGTGAAACCACGGTAAAAGCGCATCGTGGATGCGTGATGCGCAAGATGAAAGCTGAGTCGCTGCCGGACCTGGTAAATATGGCTACGCGCCTTCGTCTGCCACGGCCGAAGAACTCGAATACACCGGCCAGCAACTAGCCTATCTCGCTATATTCACCACCTTTTCTGCCCGGACCCACTAACACTGAAGGTGATACGAAAGTATTAATCGATAGCCTCTCACTGCAATCGTGGTTACATTCAGATGACCGGCGGCAGCGATCTGACATTCGGCTTGCTAGCGGCGTCGCTGATGGCCATGGTAGTTGCGATGCTGTTCGGAGCCGATCTGCGAATGTCTGAAACGCCACATGCCAGGACAGCAAACCGCACGCGCAAAAGCACGAGACTCTTTCACGATTACCTCGACAGTGACCTTGTGGCATTATGCAACCGGTTTAGCTCCAAAGCATCATTGAACATATGTCTGTATTTCTCTTTTTCGGAGAATCTAATCCGGCAATGTGAAAAACCATTGTAGACAAACGGAGGTCGGCGACAGATTTGGCATTCTCACGATTGCTTCGTGAGATTCGTAACTGACCGCTCTCCGCTCGAAGGCAAGTTCTAATAACCTGGCATGATTTCATGGCTGCGCAATCTCGGGATGCTTCTTCCACTTCTAATACCGGGCCTCGCGTTCGCCGACCCGGCGCCATTTGATCTGGCTGGGCCCAGGCTCGAAGTCAGGGTGACGCATGCTGGCAAGACCCTGCCGATCTCGGAAGTGCCCAATCTTTCGGCCGGAGACCTGCTTTCCGTCAGAGCCAATCTGCCGCCAGGTCAATCGGCACATTACCTCCTTGTTGTGGTTTTTTTGAGGGGTTCTACAAATCCGCCTCCTGAGAACTGGTTCTTCTCGTCGGAGACGTGGAACGATAAGGATGTTGACGGACTAAAGATTGCCATTCCTAACGAGGCACAGCAGGTACTCATCTTCCTCGCGCCGGAGACGGGTGGAGACGTCAGGACATTGGTTAATACCGTTCGCGGCCTGCCTGGAGCCTTTGTGCGAGCCTCTCAGGATCTGAATCAGGCCATTCTCGATCGTTCGCGGCTTAATGTTTACCTCGCGGCCATTCGCAGAATCGAACAAGCCGACCCCGAAGATTTGAGGGCAGCTTCTGCGTTGCTTGCGCGCAGCCTCTCGATCAGAATTGACCCCGACTGCCTGGAGAAAATGCCTGAGTTGCAGGCTCCATGTCTGATGCAGGGCCAGGACACGCTGGTCCTGGATGACGGGCACAGCACCTCCATGATTGAGGCGCTCACTTCGGGCGCAGCCGTCGATCTAGCCTTACAGTTGAGCGACACTCCCCCGGCGGATTATGGCTATTACAGTCCA
>JBAPYY010000591.1:0-2123 GCA_049284975.1 Occallatibacter sp. | reverse complement strand
ACAGCAGAATCTTCAACGGCGTCGACACCACCACTGGCGGTAATTGGAACATTCCAATTGAAGTGGTAATCGCCGCCGTGACCATGTCGATCAGCAGAAACGGAAGAAACAGAACCGCGCCAATGGCGAATCCCGCCTTCAGCTCCGAAAGAATGTAGGCCGGCATCACCACGCGCATGGGCAGGTCGTCGGGCTTGTTGGGCCGCGGAATCTGGCCGGCGGCGGTAAACAGCGCCAGGTCCTTTTCCCGCGCGTATTTCAGCAGGAATTGCTTCACCGGCTGCGCTCCGCGGTCGATGGCCTCCATGCCGGTAATCTGTCCGCCGCGATAGGGTTCCACCGCCTGCTGATCAACCTGGTTCAACACCGGGGTCATCATGAACCACGTCATCATCAGCGCCAGCCCCATCAGCGTGGGATTCGAGGGCGCGGTCTGCGTGCCCAGCGCCTGGCGCAGAAAGTGGAAGACCACCAGCAGCCGCACCATGGGCGTGGCGCACATCAGAATCGCGGGCAGAAGAGTAATCAGCGTCAGTACCAGCAGAATTGTCCACGGAGTCGAGTCCGAAGGGTGAAGGCGCGCGCTCAGGTCGGGCAAAAGCGGCACCTGTGCCGGCGCCGCCAGCGAGAGTGCCGCCCACGACGCTACCATGAGACCCTCACTGCCGGCCGCGCCGGCGCAGTTTGCCGCGCTGCGAATGAACGCGGCCGGTCCAGATTCGTCCTTTCATCGAGCGCGTAGAACGACGGCGCGCCTTCCGGCGAGGTGGCCACCAGAAAACGCCGCCCTTCAGCCTCCACCAGAGCTAGAGACTGACGCGGGGCCAGCGAAATCCGTTCCACCAGTTCCAGCCTTGACCGTGTACGCCCGCCTGCCCTGAGCCGCCCCTGCAGCCATCCCGCCAAGCCACCAATCGGTCTCGTCTTTGTATTCATCTCCAGCTTCATCTCCACGTCCCTATTCCCTATTCCCTACGTCCCTAGTCCCTATTCCCTGTCTTCTTCACGCCAGCCGGGTCACCCTCACCGCCAACTGCGAATCGACAACTTCAAACTCGCTCCACGCCAGTTGCACATTCCCCGCTGCCAGCGGCAAATCCTCGCCGTGCGGCCAGCGCGTCTCAATCACCTGGCCCGGCTCCAGCGCAAGCAGATTGCGCACTCTGAAATCCCTCACCGGCACGCCCACATCCAGTTCCACCGGCAATCGCGCCGCCGGCGCAGAGAGCTTGATTCCTGCGCGCTCGGCGGGTGTGTGAGACAACGCCACCAGCGCCTGCTCGCCTGCATTCTCCGCTCCAGCCGTCAGTCCAGGCGGCTGGGTCACGCTTGCCTGTGGCGGCAGAGGGCGCGCGCTGGCCTGCGGCGGCAATGGATGTGAGGTTGCCATTCGCTGAGAAAACAAGCAGAAATATGACCAGAAGCAAGACGGGAAGATTGGGAAAGACTAATGAAAGAATCCAGGCTGAACATTTTTATGGATACTTCTAACTCCGGGGTGCCCCACCCTCGCCGCGTTCTTGTTTTTGCGGCTAGGGTGGGATAGCACGATCCCCCAACACGCAATCAGCAATGCCCCGTCCAATCCCGTGCATCCACATCGCTGCTACACTGGATAGAGAGATCGGCTCGCGCTCTTTCGCTCTCCTGTCGAGTCCAGATCGATCTCGGCATCTCTCTCTAGCGAGGTTGAACTTTATGTCGGAATTGAATGAAAACAAGCCTGTTGCCTCCACCAGCCTGCGCCTCAAGGTGGGCCTGGCAGAAATGCTCAAAGGCGGCGTCATCATGGACGTGATGAACGTCGAGCAGGCGCGCATCGCCGAAGAAGCGGGCGCCACATCCGTCATGGCTCTCGAGCGCGTTCCGGCCATGATTCGCGCCGAGGGTGGAGTGGCCCGCATGGCGCGCCCCTCGCTCATCAAGCAGATTATTCAGGCGGTCTCAATCCCCGTCATGGCCAAGGCCCGCATCGGCCACTTCGCCGAGGCGCAGATCCTTCAGGAATTGGGTGTCGATTTCATCGACGAGAGCGAAGTCCTCACCCCCGCCGACGAGGCCCATCACATCGACAAGCACGCCTTCACCACCCCCTTCGTCTGCGGAGCGCGCAACCTGGGCGA
>JBAPYY010000590.1:0-3218 GCA_049284975.1 Occallatibacter sp. | reverse complement strand
CTTGTGAGACACATCTCGCTTGCCGGTTTCCGTCAACTGTACGTTTCACCTCTGACTGAAATATTTGATAACTCTTATTAATGCCAAATGATGTCTTCGAAGATCATTTTATCTGCTCGACGTTCTTCGCGATTTTCGGCGCCTGCCGCAAGGCCCACCGATGTGCGGCGGGCCATCGAAACGAATTTACCTGTGCGGAAATGAAGAATCCGGGATTTTTCGGTGATTTCCAGAGGCATAATCTCATGATGCGGGAGATTTTTGGCTGTGCCGATTTTAAGCGGTGTTGATTTCAAACGATTTAGCAATTATATGTATGAAGTAAAGGGAAACTTATACCCCCGGGGGTATAGGGGTGGTCAGGGTACGGACGGGTCACATATCCGACAGATTGAACCGCGAGCATCCCTGCCAGATTGGTGCGACAGCGCGAGCAGCATTCATTGCGGCCCTACGGGACGCTGGTTCGCCCGAGGGTTCGTGCCCAAGGGCTGCGCTACGTTTGCCCTCCACCCCACGGACGAAGGCCGGTCCGCAGGGATTCCGGCTCTGGACTATTTTCATTTCCTCCCTCCGGGATGGTAGGCAGCTGGAGTGCAATCTCATGTTTTTATCGTGCCCGTGGAGAGGGAAATAATCTGCAAGGACTGGCTGTCCAAGTGGGCGCCCTCAGCTCGGGGAACGGACGGCGGCGGCTTCCCAACTATCGCGGAAGCAAGCGATGGATGGGGCACGTGGAGTTCTAGAGAATGGAAAAGGCAGACGATGGAGGTTTGACACCCCAGCAATCTGACTCATAAGCGACTTGGATTTTTTGGAACGAGGGCTGAGGAAGAGATTGCGGTTACAATTTGTGGACAATCAAAAACAGATAAATTTCGGTATGTACGGAGGAGTTGCATGTTGCGTATCCGGCGGAGTTTTTCTTTCACAGTTGTTGTTCTTTCGAGTGTTCTTCCGTTTTCCGTGTTGCCATCATGGGCAAAGGACAAACAAGCCAACGATTATCCATTGAGCGGCAAGGTGCTTTCCAGTTCTTCGAAAGGAGCACATTCCTATCAAGTCGAGACTGACAGCAGGATCTATTTGATGCTGTGCGAGAAAGCAAAGGGATTCCACATGGGCCTACCGGAGTGCAAGGTGGACGACAGGCCGATTGCGAACGGCGATAAGGTTCAGTTTCGTGTGGATGGCGATTTTGCCTACATGCCGGTTGCCAAGGGGGCCGAGGATGAGCTGCGCATTCTCACGACAGAACTCAAGGTGATTCCCCCGTTGCCACCGCCAACAGCCGGCGCGAACGGCGCGGGCTCGAAGGACGATGAACGCGGCGTGGTGATTGGTACAGGCATGCATATCATGGGGCAAAAGCACGTAGCGTGGTCCACTGACCCGTCGTCTGTCGGGCGGCCGTTCTTCAGTGCAGGTGCTGCTGCTCCAGGCATTGCCATGGCCACTCCTTCGGCGCCTGTGATGGCAACTGGGCCGGTGATGGCCATTCCAGTTACCGGAGGCGCCCCGGTGATGATGATGCCCACCGGACCAGTGGGCGGAGGTCCTATGATGGGCGTTCCGGTGACAGGCGGCGCTCCCGTGATGGGAATGCCGACCGGGCCTGTGATGGGAATGCCGATGGGCGGAGCGGCATTCGGCGCGGCTCATGCAGGCGGCGGAGGCGGTCCGGTCTGGGTTCATCTGCTGCGCGTCAAGGCAGGCGGGAGTATCTATCAACTGGAGTGCTCAAGGAAGCCCTGCGAGGTGGACAAAAAAGAGATTGGGCTTGGCGACACGCTGGTGATTCGCGCGGAGAAGAAATGGGCGTATGTCTCCACAGGCGATGGTAGCGGAAGGAAAGAACAGAAGCTCAGAATCCTGGGCGAGACGGAAGAGGAAGATGCCTCGGATGGCAAATAGAGGGGTGTTGGATTGCCCTCGATTTGGTTACCGATGAGTGGACCGCGCAGCACGCTTGTGCGTGGTCTGTCCTGATTTCCATCCCAGGTCCGAGAATCCCGAACTCCACCCCACGGACGAAGACCTGTCCGTGGGGACCCCGGAGCTGGGGCACCCGGCCGTTCACACGCTGCGGACAAAATGCGGCATCTCGAAGGGAATCTCCAGCGAGAGCTCGACGAAGCCGCTGTATACACCCTCTGTGTACCAGGGCGATTGATAGATCAGCTTCTTGACGCCCTTTTTCTCGATTGTGTAAATGTTGGGACGCTCGGCGGCGAGCAGTTCCTTCACTCTGCTGAGCGCAGGCTCGGGATGGCAGCCGAAAAGATTAGATCCGATGAGCGCCGCTCCGCCGTCACTCTCAAAGGTTCGTACCGATTTGTCGTTCATTGCCAGGATAACTCCATCGCGGTCGCAGACAGTCACCGCTCCGGGAAATTCCTGAACCCAGTCAAAAGCCTCTTGTTTCGTCATGGCACTGCCTCGCGGAACTCTTTGCCAGGATTAAAGCGAGTGACTCCCGGCCCACTGGCAATTGTACCTGCCGCCTGCGGGCACCTGCGGTGCGGCCGGCGGCCTTCGGCGTGGAGAATTGAGGGTCGAGGGTTCCCACCCTTCGTTAGAAAAAGGCGAAGGATGGGGCACCCGGCCACCCGCGCGGCGGTTCCTGAAAGGTCAATTACATACCTTACGCGCAAGCATTGCACAAGTGTTCGCAATTTCTTCGTAGCGAGTTTGGGTAGGAGCGGTTCGGAAAATCGAACGAAGGTAGCCTGCTGGGGTGCGCTCGGTATGTAGTAGGGGTGTTGCTCCGATGACTTCGCTTTCGAATCGGCGAATTGCGGCTCGACTTTGGTGTGCCACCGCGTTTCGAATGAGAATGATTCGTCCCAGCTCCTTCTTGTCATTCTTGTCGAGATTGCAGAACGGCAGACCGCTGCGGAAGAAAGCTTCCGCGCGCTTCTCTGTGTGGTCATAGGGAAGCCAGTCAACGTAGGGTCTCCCTCCCAGCACTACCTTTCGTGCGACAGAATGCGACTTAAAAGTCACTCGGGGACGCACATTGCGTCCGGGGATAACGCTACCAGTCAGCAGCCCTACGAATAGGTCCTCAAGAAGGCCTTCGAATGTTGTAACGGTCCGGAGGAAAATTCCTTCATAGAAGAGCGAGGCGTCATGACGAGTAACGTGTCCGTGCAGGAGCAGACGCTCCACTTTCGCTCTTGCGCGCTCAAACGTGCGTAGACGCGATATGTAAGCGT
>JBAPYY010000589.1:0-6786 GCA_049284975.1 Occallatibacter sp. | reverse complement strand
GTGCTTGAAGTGCTTGTAGAACGGCTTCACTCCCATGGCGCGGACGCGCTCGGCGATCAAGTCGCCGATGGGATAGTCAGACATAGCGGAAACGATTGCCGTTCTCAGGCCAAAACAATCTGAGAGGTTGGCAGCCACATTGAACTCGCCGCCGCTGACGTGAATCTGGCACTCCGTGGCCTTGCGGAAGGGAATGATGCCCGGATCAAGCCGGTGCACCAACGCGCCCAGAGAAAGAAAATCCAGTTCGGCGTCCTTGATGATGTTCAATCCATTACTCATCGGCTGTTTACTCCTGCTCTCGTTAGAGGAAAGTGAAAGTCTGGAATTTACGACCTGCAAATCATCAAATACCTTAGAAGCTTACCTCGCGGACAGAGGCTCGGTCCAGATATAGAGGTCTGACCACTAGCATACACTCAGACCCCAAACGATGCCAATCGGAGGAGAAATACCGCGCAGGAACGCTCATCGATGCTAATCTTAAATATACAGATTTTCCGCACAAAGATTGGAGTATCTTCAATTATGGCACGCGCGAGGCTGGATGCTCCCGACACTGACCGGACTAAGCAAGTGGTCAACCACATCCGCGTCCTCCTGGAAAAAGGAGCACTGCAGCCAGGCGACAGAATTCCCCCTGAACGGGAGCTTGCGCGCACGCTGAAAATCAGCCGAGCCAGCCTTCGAACAGGCATTGGCTACCTGGTGGCGATGGGCGTGATGAAGGTGCGGCATGGTGTGGGAACCTTCATCAAGGATGGCCCGGCAGAGTTCAGCAAGGCGTCGCTGGGCCTGATGGGCGCTCTCTACGGTTTTCAATTTTGGCAAATGTTTGAAGCGCGGTTGATTATTGAAAGCAGCCTTGCCGCTCTTGCTGCTGAAAGAGGTAAGGAGGAACATTACGCGGCATTGGCTGAGCAGGTCGCCGAAATGTACGCCATAGCGGATAACCCCGCGGACTTTCTGGTTCATGACATGCTGTTTCATCGAATTATCGCCAAGGCCTCAGGGAATCCGATTCTGGCTGCCCTCATCGAGACCATCACCACGGCAATGTATGAAAAGCGGCGAAAGACCGTGGAACGTGCGGACTACCTGAGGGAAATGGCGGAGATGCATCGCGAGATTTATCGCGCCATTCGTTCACGCAACCCCGTTGAAGCGCGAAAGCAAATGGAACTCCACCTGCATAAGGCCGAAAACGCTCAGAGTTTGGAACTTCCTGGAGTTCATACAAAACGCCCTGCCCGGCCTCGCGCAAAGAAGCCCGCGGCTGTCCTAGCCAGCAGCTGAGCATGGTGACATCTGGAACTACAGAAAACTCCAGCTATCGCTGGAGTTTTCTGTAGTTCCCCGGATGTAATTGGTTTTCTTGAAACAAAATCGTGGTGGGCAGTGAGGGACTCGAACCCCCGACTTCCTGCTTGTAAGACGGAAGATGAGCCTATCTACGGTCATCTACCTATATCTATAAGTAGTACAGAATCAAAGGGTTCCGTCCATCAAACGGAACCCTTCGATGTCTACAGAAACCTCCCTTTTTTGCCTAGGGTACCCGCGATTTCCCCCGTGGTGAATCCGAGTCGATTGTCGGGGCTGCGATGTGTTCTGGCGAGGAGATCAGAGCAGGGTTAGGTCGGGCGCTTCCCCGGTCTCGACTACCAGGGGATTGCTGACACGGCGCTGACACAGGTGCTTCAAACGAGTGACCGGCCATGCAACGGCACGGTTGGATTCATGGCCGGTCATCCTTGCGCGTGGAAGTTGAGGACAAAGACGCGCAAGCTCTGAAGCCGGGGAACGGGGCTGGTACACCGCCTATGACCGCCCGTTCCCCGTCCCTGCGCGATGTAGGCGCTCTGAGGGCCACACGGCGCAAGCTGTGAAAAGCGCGGGGCTGGTAAGCCCCGCCTTGCATCCGGCTAATGGGTACCGCCTACACCCATCGGAGAACGGCGTGATCCCGCGCCGCGTCGAATGCAAGCTCTGAAAAAAAGGCGGGTCTGAAGGTTCCCGCCGCGCAATAGGCAGCGCACGGCTGATGGCTATGGACAAAAGCCGTGCAAGTCGCCGGGGAACGAAAGCCATAACGCTCCTCGCGGGCCGTCGCGCAAACTCACAAGGCGTTCCGTGCCTCACGCTCTTTCGCGGCGGCGTCGGCAAAGATGCGCTCTTGCTCCCACTGCCGATGGAGCGCGGCGTCAAGCTCGGTTTGCTCTCTGGCGATCCGGGCGGCGATTGAATAGCACTCATTCTCAAGTTGGCCGTATCGCTGTCGCCATGCGTCGAGTTCGCCGTCTGTCGGGTAATCATCCTCTTTTGGCTTCAAGCATCGGTCACGGTTCTTTTGCGCGCCCTCCAGGTCGGCACGGCTGAAACCGACGCGGCTTTGGCAGCGTTCGCTCTCCGCTGTCAGTTCCCGCAAGGTATCTTTCGCGGCGCGGGCGGCGGCGCGGGTCACTTCATGCTCGGCCTTGTGCTGCTCTTTGACGCGGGCAATGGAATCGGCCATCGCTTGCGAATCCGCAATCGTCTGTTCGCGGGTTGCATTGATAAAGGCTCTCTCTTTGATCTTCAGTTCCCGCGCTTCTTTGTCTTCCCTGTCCTGCTCGGCGGCGGCTCTCTCTAGGTGGTCAATAGTCATAATGACCGCCCCCTTCGCGGAATTGGGGCAAGCCATCATGGAAAGGAACGCCAGCAAAGCAAGCATCGACGCGGCGGCTGATCTCATCCATCGCGCCGTGATTGACGGCGGTTGCCCATTTTGATGTGTCATTTTCGATGGTGGCTAATTCAAGTTCACGGGGCGGAACAATCGCCAATGCTGGCGCTGGCTTCCATGCGGCATCGGCGGCGGGCTTGTAGTGGCGTGATCTCCGCAAGATGCAGTTACGGATGAACGCGGCGGCTCCGTCATCGGACCATCGGCGGCGCTCGGTAGTTAGTAGCTCATGCGCGGTTCTCATGCTGGGCCTCCGTTCTGCCGGTCGATGGGAATCTCGATTGTGTAGGCCGATGCGCCAGCGGCGGGGCTTGGACTGCCGACAAAGCCGGAACCTTGCGGCGCTTCGTCATTGATTGGCCGTCCGTTCATGGTCATGCGGCCAAGTAGACCGGCCTCTTCTTCCGGCAGGTCCGGTTTCTGTTGTGCGAGTGGAATGGTGCTCATGTGGTTTTTCTCCTTTTCGTCACTTCTATTGATCGTGTGTCGAGCCTTTCAATGAACATTTTCATTTCGGCAAAAGGCTTATTGGCATCTGCCTCTTCGACTGTTACCGCCGAACGCAGCCAACCCAGTTCACGATCCAAACGGGGAGCGGGCCGTATGCGAACACCTTGAATCGTTGACCGGAATTGCGCGAGTGCTCGGTCAGTCAATTTGAATTCGCGCACTCCAGCGTCAATGCTATGGATGGTGCCATCCTTCATGTGTAGGATTACCGGATAGTGACGCATCCCGGCTCCTCTCCGTCTGAGTTGGGACCGCTCGCAATCGCCGCCAATAGTTGAAACATTCCGCCAGTCTCCTCGATATGCACAGCATCCCTGAGCGCGTTCAAGTCAGGATCATCGATGTAGCTCTCTGGCTCACCGTCCAATAACGCGGCAAGGCGGAAGTAGTTTTTGTTATCGCCGCGAATGGTGCGCTCGGAGCCGTCCGCCATGAGCAGCACAACCGGATTACCGCTGATCTGCGCCTTGAGCGCCGCAAGTCGTCTTTCCAGGTTCGCGTTCATTGGCTCTCCTTTCCGATGTTCTTTTCGAGTTCGGTCAATCGCGCTGCGAAGTCCTGTACCTCGACCGCCCGCAACAACACTTCCAAAATTCCCCGGCCTGCGCTCACTGTCGCGCCCGCTGGTGCATCCCTATTGACGGCCACTCGCCGCAATGCCTCTACTCCGTCTAGGCCGATGCTGCGCAGCCGATTGATTGTGGCGTCGAGCATCCCATTCTTTGCAGCGCCATACTTCAAACAAAATTGCGGCTCAGATAGTTTTCGCTGCACCGTTCTTTTCGCTGTTCCGCACTTGCACGCGGTTTCGGCAATCGTCAAGCCCTCAAGCAGACAAGCGATCATCTGTTCTTCCATCCGAGTTGCTTTGCCTGTGGCCGATGTCACCGTTTGGCACCTTTTGTCACCTTCCCAGACCTGCGTGTCTGCTCTCCAAGCAGACCGTCGCAGGTCAGTAGATAATCCATAAGTGATTCATTTGTCAGAGAGTTACACTTCACTTCTTCCCTTTCTCTCTTGAAGCGCGGGGGAAATCGCGGGTACTCCGATACACTTTGAGGGTTTTGAGCGGGAATAATCATTATTCTTCCGGGTCCGTCTTTTTTGGACCGAGGAGCTTGCCTCTTGCCGATTCTGGAAAAGCAGATGAGCCTCCAAGTCGGACTTGAGGACTAGACCATAGACAAGCCCATCGCTGGAAAGTTGAAACCCTTCGCTCTGTAGCGCAGCTACAAAGGCCAGCCGCGAAGCCGGAACCGGCCTTCCCCGCTCGGCAAGCCAATTGGCAAGGTCAAGGTACAGACAACCCACACCCCCCCACCAGCGGTCGATGTACACGCACCGATCCAACATCCATTCACCGTCAAGCAGATCGTCTACCGGGTCCGCCGTGCGGCTCAAGAGCAGGGCAATAATCGCTGGCTTATGCCGACGCAATTCTTCCACCAGCGGTTCTCCAGCTTCAGATGGGTAGACCACCAGATAATCGCCTTCGATCACAAGGCGTCCGCCATTTGCCTCTACTGCTTGAATGAGTTCCATTGCGGCGCTCATACCAGCAATCCTCCTATGGTCTGAATCTGGGCTTTACTTTTGTCGCGTACGAGAATCGGACCTTGCTGATTTTCCCGTACAACCTTTTCCTCAATATCCATGCGGGTTTGAGGCTCATTTTCGGTTTCTTGTACGCTTGTACGCGGTATATCCTCCGTACAAGCAAACGAGTATTTGAATGGATCGCCCTTTTTGCCCCCACCATCGCGGTGAATAGTCTGGTTATCGACCAGCGAACGAAGCGCCTTGCGCTTGACTGCGTTCGTGCCTTCGATATGATCGATAATCTCCGGCTCGGTCAATGTTTCATTCACCGACTGGAGATACTCAACAATATCTTTCTCAATTTCGCGGCGGTCCGCTTCGGCCCTCGTGCCACCTATCGAGAGCAGCCTTGTTTTTGAATCGAAGGTGAGCACCGTCTCAGGCATATCGATGCCAATTCGCTGAACAGTCTGTATGCTCCGATAGCTCTCTGTCCGCTTCAGAACAATTAAGGTTGAAACGGCTGCGCCGATGGCGGTACTTCCTAACGGGCTATCGATGGCATCGCTCTTTACGGATTTGCCGGAGTGGTGAACCAGCAAGATGTGCGTACCCACTTCCCGCGCCACATCGATAAGCGGGCCTAAACCGGTGTACATTTCCGCGTACGCTTTTTCGTCTCTTACTCGGACCATTCGTATCAGCGGGTCGATAACCAAGAGCGCGGGCCGCTGTTCTCGAACGAGGACAACAAGCAAAGGTATTGCAGTCTCAGGCGTAGTGTCCGCGTGAATGAGGATCGGCTCTGTTCCATCAGCACCCATGGCGCGAAAGTCGGCAGTTACTTCTTCGGAACGCTCTTCGAGAGCGAGATAGATGCATGATCCTTTTTTCGTTTTACGCCCAAGGAACTCCGCCCCTGTTGCAACGTCAAAGCAGAGGTTTCGAGCGGTAGTGCCTTTCCCCACCTTTGGTTTCGCGACCGCGCAAGACACCGTGCCTCGAACAAGCATCCCATCTACCAACCAATCAACCGGGACTTCGGGCCGTGAGAGCAATTCTCCAAGCTCTACCAGGTTGAAGCCGTTCGCCGTCGTGGTCGGCTGGGCAGTGACTTTCGGAGTCCACTTTGGAGCCGATTGTATTAATGCAAACAGTTCCAATGGTGAATGAGTGTCAAGATAATCGGAAACGTCTTCGTGCTCAGCGAGTCCAGGCAGATCGACCAGATAGACGCCTTGGGCATACTTCGATACGCTGGCGCAAACCTGCTGCGCATGGTTCCGGCCAGTGTTATCGTTGTCTGGAAAAACGAAGACTCGCTTACCGGCGCAAAACGCTGAATACTCATCCAACCACTTAAGAGCGCCGCCGACGTTTGTAGTTGCGGCATAACACAACTTCCCACCATCGTCAGGAAACTCGGCAGCGGCCTTTTCGAGAATATCTTTGTCTTTCTCGCCTTCGCCTACGAGGACAACATTCGCTCGGACCAGCGCCGGAAGATCGTACAGAACGCGGGTGACTCCATTCATATTCCATATCCATCCGCCTTTTCCGTTTGGCCGTCGCTGCCGGAATTCTTTAGGCTCATAGCGGACAACTTGGAACACCATCTGCCCGGATGCATCGCGATAGTCGTAAATAATAATTATTCGGCGCTTCGCCTTGACCGCCTTGCGATCTTCCCTGCCGATGGTCAAGTTGATTGCCGTCCAGCAATCTGAATCATCCTTGCCGGTCAGTCTCTTCTCAAAGGCGAGAATGCCGCCACCGAAGTTACATGCGTGACAGTGCCAGACACCTTCCTCCAGGTTCACACTCATGCTGGCCGTTCTGTCGGGGTGGAATGGACACTTGA
Organism: Occallatibacter sp.; assembly: GCA_049284975.1. GTDB lineage: Bacteria > Acidobacteriota > Terriglobia > Terriglobales > Acidobacteriaceae > Telmatobacter. The sequence continues at coordinate 151 of JBAPYY010000589.1, read as the reverse complement.
GGGCGGCTTCACGCCGGGAGCCAATGCGCTGGCCGGGGAATCTCGACTCGAAGTATCGTCGGCTTTCGGCTGGTGTGAAGGTGGTCAATAGACTGCCTCCAGGTTGTGCGTCTGCGTGCGAAACAGACAGTCACAGCTAAACAGGGACAAC
>JBAPYY010000588.1:0-7674 GCA_049284975.1 Occallatibacter sp. | reverse complement strand
TGCCACCACGGCCAACAATCCAGCCTCTGGCATGACCATGCTCACCATCATCATCTCCGCTGTGGTGCTGTTGAACTTTGGCCTTTCCGGTGACACGGGAATGTTCTTCGTGATGGCCATCGCCGGCATGGTCTGCACTGCCTTGTGTGTCTCCGGGCAGTTCATCACCGATCTGAAAGCTGGTTACTGGCTTGGCTCCACGCCTGCCGCCCAGCAGAAAGTAAAGTTCATCGGCGTCATTGCCGCCGCCATCACCGCCGGGTTGACAATCGTTCTGCTGGCTCAGGTTTATCAGTTCGGAGATACCGCCCCTGGCTTCCTGCCTGCGCCGCAGGCCGCCATCATGAAAGCTCTTGTGGTGGGATTCATGAGCCGCCAGCCCGTTGCCTACATGCTCTTTGGCATCGGCGCCATCATTACAATAATTCTGGAGATGCTGGGCAAGTCTTCCATGGTCTTCGCCTTGGGAATTTATCTGCCACTGGAACTGACCTCGCCCGTGCTGGCCGGCGGCATTCTCTCGCACCTCATCAACAAGCGTTCAGAAAAAACCGGCGGCGAACAAGGCAACAGAATTCGCGAGCGCGGCGTTATTCTTGCTTCAGGGTTGATGGCCGGTGGCGCGCTCGGCGGCGTCCTGGGCGCGGCCTTGCACCTTTTCCCCTGGTATAAAGCAGACCTGATTACCACGCCGTTCTATTCAAATGATGCTGTCTCGCAATCGATTTCCGCGCTGCTGTTTGTGGGCATCTGTATTTACGTCTGGATTCGTTCTACAAAGAAGGAGAAGGTGTAAGTAATGAATCAAGCAGATAAGTTTATTGCTGACGCTGTATTAGGCATTGACACGCTCTGGGGTGGTGACGTGATGAATCCCTCAGGCGTGGGCCGCTTCATAGCCGATTCATGGTTTTCCGATTTCCCGCTGCCCGTTGCGTACACGCATCCGGCGGCGGCAAAGCTGCGCGAGGCCGGGGGCGTATCGGTTAAGAATCGTGAGGCAGTCGAAGAATATTTGCGCGCGGTTGATCTGCCCGCAGCCATCAATGGGCTTCGCCAGGAAGCGAAAAAGATGGACGCTCTGCGACAGGCATATCTGACCGGAATGGCGGATTCGCTCGATACCATGTGGGATCTGGCCATGGAGGTTGCAGGCAAGGGTGATGCCGTGCCCTATGCCCGCTGCGTCGAATCATCAACGGCCAAGCCGCCGGAGCCTTCGCAGCCGCAGAAGAAGCGCGAGCGTGTCGCTGAATTGCTGGGCCGCGCGGGCTACGCTTCGGCCAATAACGGCGGGCTGCTCGAGGCCGTCGATGCATGGCGTCGTGAACGTGTCGCGCCCATGGCCACTGTGCGCGCGCTGAGCGCTGCCGTAATAGCGCGTTTTGATACCCTCAGCGCCAAGCATCTCTCGCCCTATCTTCCCAAAGAGTTGGCGCGGGTGCCGCGTGCAAACATCGACTTCCAGCCAATCAAGGACGCGTGGTTTTCCGGTTCGATGAACTACATCGGCCGCGCGCGCAACGCCGACGACTCTCCGCAATACGAAGCCAACTACGAGATCAACGCTTCGTTGCAGATTTCCTATCCGGAATTCGAGCAGCTCGTAAGCCACGAGGTTGTGCCCGGCCACGTCACCACATTCGCGTACTTGCAAGACTTGTATGTGCGCGGCAAAGCCGGATTCGAGGCCACCATCCTCACCATGAATACTCGCGCCGCCACGCTCTTCGAGGGCATCGCCAACAATGCGATTCTGATTGCGCACGGCGTCACTGAAGTGGACCAGTTGCCGGACGAAGACCTGCAAATCGGCGTGCTGCTCGCCCTGTTGCAGGACGACGCCAAGAACCAGTCGTCTTATCTCACCTGGGGCGAAGGCAAACCGCAGCCGGAAGTTGCAGCCACCTTGCGCCGCGATTTCCTGGTCACGGAAGAGCGCGCCGATAAGTTGTCCGGCGCATGGGGACGTCATCCCCTGCTGGGCCGGATGTATCTGCCGGCGTACCGCTGCGGCACGGAAAAGGTCGCCGAGCTACGGCGGACTTATCCCGCCGACCGCGTGCTTCCCGCAATCTACGGTTGTTACGGATTAGTTGATATCGAAACGGTTGACCAGGTGCTGAAAAACTAGAGCATCATCACCGGTCGAATGACTTCGGGTGCCCCACCCTCGCCGCGCTTTTGTCTTTGCGGCTAGGGTGGGATGGCACAAGAGCCCGATTTGCCAGACGAGGGAAAAACCTCTAGCTGCAACCACTCGTCGATCCGCACTCCATGCAGCGGTAGCAACTGCCGTTGCGAGTCATGATCGAGCCGCACACCGAACAACTGGGCGCGTCCCCCATCACATACATTTCGCTCATGGCCTCTGCGGTGTGATAAATGCCGCGGTCCTCCATCTTCAATCCGTGGGATGAACTCTCCGCGGCTGGCGACGCAACCTGCGTTTCAGGAGCGATGCCACCACCGCCCCCCTGTCCCATTACGGGCCCGCCAAAGCCGCCGAGTCCGTTGAGACGGTCGGCTACCTCCTTGGCCAGCCGTGCCATTTGGCTATTTGAAAGTTCGTTGTATTCCTGTGCAGGTTCAACATCGGGGATCATACTGGGCGGCGTTGGCAGTTCCGGCGCATGAGGAGCAAGGCTGGCAAACAGAGCCAGTTGCTGGCCCGAGAGGAAGCGCAGATGCAGCCAGCGGAAGATGTAGTCCATCAGGCTCTTTGCGTAACCAATTTGCTCGTTGCCGGTCCAGCCCGAGGGCTCAAAGCGCGTGTGCGCAAACTTCTCGCAGAGAACCTTCAGAGGAACGCCATGCTGCAAAGCAAGCGAGATTGATGTAGCAAAGGCGTCCATCAGGCCGGAGACCGTAGAACCCTCTTTGGCCATCTTGATGAAGATTTCGCCCGGCTGTCCGCTGGGATACAGGCCCACAGTGATGTAGCCCTCGTGTCCGGCGATGGAGAACTTGTGCGTAATCGAGGCGCGTTCGTCCTGCAGGCGGTGACGGACGGCGCGCGGCGGTCCGTTCAGGTCCTGAGCATTGGGCTCTTCGGCAGGGTCGGGCGTGGGTTGCAGCACGGGCACGGCGGCAGCCTTGGCAATCTCGTCCAACGCGGATTGGAAGGCATTAGCTGCCGCGATAATCGGCTTGGTAGAAACCTCGATTGTGTCGCCGATGCCAGTTTCCAGAGCTTTCAGATCGGCTTCCACGGCAGGCTCGCCGATCGCCAACTGCGCCAGTACACGCGCTCCGGCAGCATCCAGCGGCGATGGTTCGCGTTTGGCGTCCAGGCTGGTATTCAGCGGCTGTGTTCCCTTCGATCCGTCACGGTAGATGGCCACTGCCTTGATGCCCTGACGCCAGCTCTCGGCGTAGGCCTCGGCAACATCCTCAATGGTGGCTTCCTGGGGCAGGTTGACGGTCTTCGAGATGGCGCCGGAAAGGAACGGCTGCGCGGCTGCCATCATCTTGATGTGCCCCATGTAATGAATCGACCGCGTGCCCTTGGCGGGCTTAAAGCTGCAATCGAAGACGGCCAGATGCTCGGGCTTGATTCCAGGCGCGCCTTCAATGGTACCGGTGGCGTCAATGTAGCTGACGATGGCGTGCACCTCGTCGGCGGAATAGCCTAGCTTGAACAAAGCTTCCGGAACGGTGTTATTGACAATCTTGATCATCCCGCCGCCCACCAGCTTCTTGTACTTCACGAGGGCAAGGTCAGGCTCAATGCCCGTGGTGTCGCAGTCCATCATGAAGCCGATGGTGCCGGTGGGCGCCAGAACCGTGGTCTGCGAGTTGCGGTAGCCATAGCGCTCGCCGTAGCCGAGTGCCATGTCCCAGCACTCGCGGCTGGCGTCGATCATGGCGTCGAGCTGCGGAACATTGAATGGTTCCCCGCTCTGGCGTGATCTGCCGATATTGTTCACCTCGGCGCGGTGCATCCGGATTACATCGAGGAAGGGCTCGCGGTTGACGTAGAACCCCGGGCAGGCCCCGCCCTGGCGTTCGACTGATGCAGTCAGCGAAGTAGCCGAGGCAATTGGCGGGCAGTTCGCGGCCACAAGGGCCGATTGCATGTATGCCTGGCCGCACATAATCGCCGTCAACGCGGCGGTCAGATCGCGCCCGCCGTTCGAGTCGTAGGGCAGCCCAAAGGCCATCAGCAGCGCGCCCAGGTTGGCGTAGCCCAGCCCCAGCGGCCGGTAGTCGTGGGAATTGCGAGCGATAGCCTCGGTGGGATAGCCCGAGTTGTCCACCAGAATCTCCATTGCCGTAATGACCACGGAAATCGAGTGCCGGAATGCCGGAATGTCAAAAACACCCGACGGCGTTACGTATTTCATCAGGTTGAAACTCGCCAGATTGCAGGCCGAGTTGTCCAGGAACATATATTCGGAGCACGGATTTGAAGCATTGATGCGCGCCGTGTTCTTGCTCGTGTGCCAGCGGTTGATGGTCGTGTCAAACTGCATGCCCGGATCGCCGCACAGCCACGTGGCCTCGGCGATCTTGCGCATGATGTCGCGCGCTTTGTAGGTCGCCACCGGCTCGTGGCCCTTCACCGTGTAAGTGGTATAGTCGCCGTCGTGCTCGTAGGCACGCATGAATTCGTCGCTCACGCGCACCGAGTTATTGGCGTTCTGGAAGAAGATGGATGAATAGGCTTCTGAATCCGGGCCCGATCCATCGTAGCCGGCCTTGATCAGCGTAAAGGCCTTCGCCTCTTCCCTGGCCTTGCACTCGATGAACTCCATGATGTCCGGGTGGTCAGCGTTCAAAATCACCATCTTGGCCGCGCGGCGCGTCTTGCCGCCCGACTTGATGACCCCGGCAAAGGCGTCAAAGCCACGCATGAAGCTCAGCGGACCCGAGGCCTGGCCGCCGCCCGACAACTGCTCCTTCGAGCCGCGAATTGACGACAGGTTGGTCCCGGTGCCCGATCCCCACTTGAACAGCATTCCCTCGGTCTTGGCAAGGCTGAGGATCGAGTCCAGCGAGTCGTCCACCGAGTTGATGAAGCAGGCCGAGCATTGGGGGTTGCGATACCCTGAGGCGGAATATTTCACGCCGCCCGTAAATGGGTCCCAATGCCAGTTCTGGCCGTCCGCATCCGGCTCCAGCCGGTCGCAACCCACATTGAACCAGACCGGCGAGTTGAAGGCCACTTTCTGCGTCAGCAGCATGTGTGCCAGCTCGTCGTGGAAGATGGCCGCATCCGCAGGGGCGGCAAAGTAGCCGCCGGCCACGCCCCAGTCGCGGATAGCCTCAGCGACACGGCTCACCAGTTGCCGCACGCCCGTCTCGCGCTCCGGCGTGCCCAACTGCCCATGCAGGTACTTTGAGGCCACGATATTCGTCGCAGTCATCGACCAGTCGGCCGGTACATCCACGTTCTTTTGCTCGAATATCGTGTTGCCCTTGCTGTCAGTAATTGACGCGGTGCGCTGCTCCCACACCAGTTCGTCATAGGGCGACAGGCCCTCAGTGGTGAAGCGACGGGCAAAGATCAGTCCCCGCTGTGTGTTGGGAGCCTGCGCGATGGTGGCAGAAGACTGAAACTGGACCTCATTCATAAAAACCCTCTCAATCATTTGATGAATTTCGTGCCTCGTCCGGCGCTATATAGCCAGGAGGAGGTCAAGGAAAAATCTCGTTCAAAGAACAGGAAACAGGGAATGGGAAAAATACCGCGAGTTCTCTGCCTTCAGAGGCCACTCGGTGGAACATTCGCACCGGAGTTCGTTAAAATCCGTTTAAGGCCGCAGATGAAAAAGTACCGCTCTCCGTGGTGCATGTCAACAACAAACCACAATATCTTGTATTTTGTTCACATTTAGGGCATCAACTTTCCAAACAAAGGGGATTGCCTGTGGAAAGCTCCAAAAAGCCTTGCAAGGCGCGGGGCTAAGCCTGTCAAATCTGCCTCAGTTCCGGTGCAACCCACGGACCTGACCTCAATCCATCTCAAATTCAAGCCTAGCCCCAACCGTCCCCGGCGACAAGGCGCAGAAACGGTGCATTTGAGCCCTCTTCCTGTGGGAGTTGTGGAGATTCGGGACGGTTTGCGGAGGCGAGCCCAGCATCATCCGGTGACCACCGAGCATCACTACCCGAAGCGAGACTTGTCTGGGATCATCTGTTGGTGCAAGACGCGCACGATACGAATTCCCTCAGCCTTCAACCGGTAAAACACCACGTGCTTCCCTTGCTCGTGTCTGCGAAGTCCTGGACTGATTGCATCGCAGGCTCGGCCCATTCCCGAGTTATCCGCCAAAAGATGGAAACAAGCTTGCAGGTCGCGGGCGTACCGAAGCGCCTGCTCCACTCCCCACCTCTCAACCGTGAACCGGACGATCGCTCGCATATCAGATTGCGTGGGCTTGGAAACACTGAATTTAGGCAACAGCCCTATCCTTCTCCTCGGTCAGTTCGCCGATGTAAGCATCTAGCCGCTCAAAAACGCCTTCTTCGGCGTCTCCGCTGGCATCGCCCTCGGCAATCGCCGCCCGCAGCACAGCCATCTTCTCCTCGAACTCCCGCTCTTCTTTTTCCATTACACGCAAGGCGGTGCGCATCACCTCGCTGGCGTTGGCGAATTCTCCAGATTCGACCTTGGCGGTAATGAACTGGTCCAGCTTTTCAGGCAGGCTGACATTGCGAGTCGGCATAGGGAAACCTCAACTTCAATCTACACCTTTTGGCCAACTTTGCCAAACGCGCACAACCAGCCCAAACGCCGAACGGCCCCACGCATTCTCGCGTAGGGCCGTTAGGGCGTTTCGGTTCTGCCCCCGTTAAGAGCGGGCGGGTTTCAAACTGCTGTTACTTGCCTTCCTTGGTCTCAATCCTCATGCCATAGAACGATTTGTGCACGAAGAACACCGACACCAGGAAGAACGCGACTGCCAGCGAGGTTGCAAGCACCGGGTTCTTCGCACTGAGCGTGACCGCAAGCTCGACGGCTAGCAATCCAAACAAGGTCGTGAACTTGATCACCGGGTTCAATGCCACCGAAGAGGTGTCTTTGAACGGATCGCCGACAGTGTCTCCGATCACGGTTGCATCATGCAGAGGTGTCCCCTTCTGCTTCAAGTCAACCTCGACAACCTTCTTCGCGTTGTCCCATGCGCCGCCGGCATTGGCCATGAAGATGGCCTGGTACAAGACGAAGATCGCAATCGAGATCAGGTAGCCGATAAAGAAGAACGGCTCAATGAACGCGAACGAAAGCGTAGCGAAGAAGACGGCGAGGAAGATGTTGAACATTCCCTTCTGCGCGTACTTGGTGCAAATTTCCACCACCTTCTTGCTATCTGTGACCGATGCCTTCTCCGCGCCTTCCAGTTTGATGTTGGCCTTGATGAACTCCACCGCGCGGTAAGCGCCGGTGGTCACGGCCTGCATGGAGGCTCCGGTGAACCAATAGATCATTGCCCCGCCGGTGATCAGCCCGAGCATGAAGGGCGCATGCAGCAGAGAGAGGTTCTCTTTGCCAACAGTCAGTCCATGGGTCAGGGCCATGATGATCGAGAAGATCATCGTGGTCGCGCCGACGACGGCTGTGCCGATCAGCACCGGCTTTGCCGAAGCCTTGAACGTGTTGCCGGCGCCATCGTTCTCTTCCAGAAGGTGTTTTGCGCGCTCGAACTTCACGTCGAATTTGTAATCTCT
>JBAPYY010000587.1:0-3541 GCA_049284975.1 Occallatibacter sp. | reverse complement strand
GGCTTTGCTCACCACATGGAGCTGCCGCTGGCCGCCAGTTGGCACACCAACGTGCATGAGTACTTGGCGCGGCGCTCGGGCTGGCTACTGAGGCTGCTGCCTGAGCAGCAATCCGCGGCCACCGGGCAGAAGATCCAGGACATGACTTTGGCCGTCGCGGGCAAGTTCTACTCCATGGCCCGCGTTCTGTTTGCGCCCAACCCGGAGCTGTGCGCTCTGCTGGAGAAGGTCACTGGCCGGAAGTGTCACCTGATGCCGAGAGGCGTGGACGCCGAGTTATTTCATCCCGCGAAACGCAAACGCAATCCCGAAGAGCTGGGACAGGTTTTGGGATTTGTGGGCAGGCTCTCGGTGGAAAAGAATGTTGCCCTTCTGGCCCAGGTGCAGCAGGAACTGGAGCGGATGGGGAGAACCGATTTTCGTTTCCTCATTGTGGGTCACGGCAAAGACGAGACCTGGCTTCGAGAGCGCCTTCCGCGAGCCGAGTTTACCGGCGTATTGCGCGGTGAACCGCTGGCTGAGGCTTATGCGAAGATGGACTTGTTCGTCTTCCCATCGCACACCGACACCTTCGGCAACGTGGTTCTGGAAGCTCTGGCCAGCGGAGTTCCGGCCATTGTGACCCCCGACGGCGGACCGGCGACCATTGTCCGCGACGGTGAGACCGGGCGGATTGTCTGCGATGAGGAGTTTGCCGCAGCGGCAGCCGGGGTTCTGGCCGACGCTGAGAAGCACACCCAGATGCGGATCGCCGCGAGGAAATACGCGCTCACTGCCAGTTGGGACTCCGTTTTTGAGGGGGTCTACGCGGCTTATGAGACCATGTTGCTGAAATGAGGCGTGCGCGGAGCTGATTCCAATTCAGCCTAGTGGGCCAGTCTGAATGAACCTTCCTTCAGGGGCTGAAGCCCTGCCTATCGTGCTAGCCTTTGCGGCACGACTGAAGTCGTGCCCTGACACAAAGCCCGTCGATTCTGGATTCACCAAACACAGCCTAAAGCCCGTACCCCTCAAACTGAATAACATTGCAATTCCGCTCCGGTTTGCCCCGTTCGGCGGGGTATGTTAACCTTGATTTCTGTGCCGCAGTGCGTGCGTAGCGGTGGTGTGTCTGCACGGATTTCGGTCTTCCGGGAAGGTTTCCGGGTGGGAAGGGCTGGCGTAGCTCAGCTGGTAGAGCATCTGATTTGTAATCAGAGGGTCGGGGGTTCAAATCCCTTCGCCAGCTCCACTTGAGAAATGCAGGAAACGGGAGCTGAAGCGGCAAATAGTTTTACCGGTGCTTGAGGGTTTTCGGGCACCGGACCTGTCCTCCGCGGTGATTCCACTGAGGTGCATGCTCCGATAGGCCGGAGGTTCTCCGGGCGGGGTTTGATGCGCTGAATCGGCTTCAATGGCGAGTAGCAGGGTGAGTGAGCGGGGCCCTACGGACAGGTTTTCGTGCGCGGGGTGAGTGAGCACAGGTGGCCGAGTGGTTAATGGCAGCAGACTGTAAATCTGCCGCTCTCTGGAGCTACGGAGGTTCGAATCCTCCCCTGTGCACCATGATTTGAGGGGCTGCAATGCGCAGGTGGTGGCAGAATGAAGAATATGTCGCCGAAGCGCAGGATAGAGGGCCTTCACAGTACCGGTTCTGATTTAGACCGGAAGTATTGGGTGGCGTTGGCGCTGTACGGGGTATTGGGAGCGCTGGCGTGGTTTACGCTTGGAACAGGCAAGGTTTTTGTAGCAGGCAGGCCGGTGGAGTTGCGGTTGCTTCCGCTGATAATTATCGGGGGCCTGGCTTTGCGCACGGTGTTGGCCCGTCATGCGGAGAAGATTCGCCGCGACGGGAACGGGGATGGCAGTTAGAAGCCCCGGAGTTTGTTAAGAGGGCTGATGTAGCTCAGTTGGTAGAGCACTCCCTTGGTAAGGGAGAGGTCACCAGTTCAATCCTGGTCATCAGCTCCAGAGATAGAGGGAACAGGGGTCAGGGATCAGGGGTCAGATAGGGCCGTCGAGAGGGAATTAAATCGGCTTCCATCTGCAGGAGCAAACTGATACCTGAACCCTGACCCCCTGACAACTGTTTTCAGGCGGGAGTAACTCAGTGGTAGAGTCACAGCCTTCCAAGCTGTTGGTCGCGGGTTCGAGTCCCGTCTCCCGCTCCAGAGTCAAGTAAAGGCGTGATCGAGGGCGAGGCAGGGAATGAAGTTTGAGCAGGCAGCGATCGCGGTGCAGGATGAGCAGGGATTTGCGCAGCTTCATGCGCGGATCGACGCGGCCTTCGACGCGAATGATGTAGAGGTTTTTCTGAGCCGCCTGGGAAGGTTGAAACTGCGGGTTCGCAACTTCGAAGGCGTGTTGCAGGCTGGCCTGCTGGGCAAGGAAGCCAAGGAGCTTTACCGGGCGCTTCCGGTCTCTGACCAGGCCCTGACTCGCGAGCGCTATCTGCGGCTGGTGGAAGCGGTGCTGCCGGAACTGCGGCAGAGGTATCTCAAGGTTTACGCCTACTATTGAGGCGCAGGGCAAAATGGTTTGCGCTTTACTGAAGCAGGCGAGCACAACCGGAAAAAGTCTAACGGAAGGAATTGAAAGATCATGGCGAAGGAAAAGTTTGATCGCAGCAAGCCGCACGTGAATGTGGGAACGATTGGTCACATTGATCACGGCAAGACGACGCTGACGGCGGCGATAACCAAGGTGTTGAGCAAGAACAACCCGAAGATTCAGTTCCGCTCGTTTGACTCGATTGACAACGCGCCGGAAGAGCGTGAGCGCGGCATCACGATCGCCACGGCGCACGTGGAGTACGAGACCAAGAACCGTCACTATGCGCACGTGGATTGCCCCGGTCACGCCGACTACATCAAGAACATGATCACGGGCGCGGCACAGATGGACGGCGCGATTCTGGTGGTAGCGGCCACGGACGGCCCCATGCCGCAGACCAAGGAGCACGTACTTTTGGCGCGCCAGGTGGGCGTTCCCTGCGTGCTGGTGTTCCTGAACAAGTGCGACGCTGTGGAAGATCCTGAGCTGATTGACCTGGTGGAGATGGAAGTACGCGAGCTTCTGGGCAAGTATCAGTTCCCGGAAGACGCGCCTGTGATTCGCGGCTCGGCGCTTCTGGCGCTGAATGGCGATCCGGCGTGGGAAGCCAAGATCGACGAGCTGATGGACGCGGTGGACGCTTATGTTCCGCGGCCTGATCGCGCGGTTGACCTGCCGTTCCTGATGCCGATTGAAGATATTTTTTCGATCTCCGGACGCGGCACTGTGGTGACGGGCAGAATCGAGCGCGGCAAGGTGAAGGTGGGCGAGGCCTGCGAGATCGTGGGCTTCCGCGAGACCCGGCAGACGGTTTGCACGGGCGTGGAAATGTTCAAGAAGCAGTTGGACGAGGGCATGGCGGGCGACAACGCGGGCATTCTGTTGCGCGGCATTCCGAAAGAGGATGTCGAGCGCGGAATGGTGCTGGCCAAGCCGGGATCGATCACGCCGCACACGGTGTTCAAGGGCTCGGTGTACGTGTTGAGCAAGGAAGAAGGCGGTCGTCACA
>JBAPYY010000586.1:0-2458 GCA_049284975.1 Occallatibacter sp. | reverse complement strand
CCCCAAGGCCAAGCGCACCACCCCGCGCGGCGCGCAAAAGCAGAAAGTCAAGAAAATGGTCCGCGGCCAGAGCAAACGGTAAAAGCAGCTCTTAGCTTTTAGCTTCCAGCCTCCATCTGTTCATTCTGGAGCAAGTCTTCTCGTTCACCCGGGAAAAGCTGGAAGCTGGAAGCTAGTAGCTGGAAGCTGCACTTTTCATGCCCAGCCAACTGCTCGCCCGCAAGTCGATCGACAAGCTCATCCGCGACTCGGAAGAGCCCGCGCGCGCCCTCAGGAAGACTCTTGGCCCCTGGTCGCTCACCGCGCTCGGCATCGGCGCCGTCATCGGCTCCGGCATCTTCACCGTCATCGGCACCGCCATCTCCGGCGAGCAGCTTCCCAGCCCCACTATCACTGACACACCGCTCATCCACTACGTCGTCACGCATTCCATTCTCGCCGGCCGTCCCGGCGCAGGCCCCGCCATCGCGCTCTCCATGATCCTCGTGGCCTTCGTCTGCGCGCTCACGGGCCTTTGCTACGCCGAGCTCGCTTCCATGATTCCCATCGCCGGCTCGGCCTACACCTACACCTACGCCACGCTCGGCGAGCTCATCGCCTGGATCATCGGCTGGGATTTGATCCTCGAATACGCTGGTTCCAACATGAGCGTCAGCGTCGGCTTTGCCGCACACGTCGTCGATCTCCTCGATTGGTTCGGCCTCCACCCCTCCGCCAAATGGATCTCGCCTGCCTATCTTCCCGGCGGCCTGCAGGATCTCGCCGGCAACAACATCTACAACCCAGGCTGGCACTTCGGCTTCAACATTCCCGCCTTCCTCATCGTCATGCTGCTCACGGTCATCCTCGTCCGCGGCATTCGCGAATCGGCCCGGACCAACAACATGATGGTGGCCTTCAAACTCATCGCCATCCTCATCTTCGTCTTCGCCGCCATCGGTTTCATTCATCCCGCCAACTGGCATCCCTACATGCCCAACGGATGGTCCGGTGTTCTCACCGGCGGGTCGATCATTTTTTTCACCTACATCGGTTTCGATTCCGTCTCCACCGCCGCCGAAGAATGCCGCAATCCGCAGCGCGATCTGCCCATCGGCATCATCGCCACGCTTGTTGTCTGCACCGTGCTCTACGTCGCCGTCGCCGTCTGTCTCACCGGCCTCGTCCCGTGGCAATCCATGGTTGGCGATGCCGCGCCCGTCGTCAACGCGCTCAAAAAACTCTCCATCCTGCCCGGCGGCCATTCTCTCTACTGGATTCGCCTCGTTGTCCTTCTCGGCGCGCTCATGGGCATGATCTCCTCCATCCTCGTCTATCAAATCGGACAATCGCGCGTCTGGTTCTCCATGTCCCGCGACGGTCTCCTGCCTCGCGTCTTCTCCAACGTTCATCCCCTCTTCCGCACGCCAGCCTTCTCCACCTGGGTCGCAGGCATCCTCGTCGCCATTCCCTCCGGCCTCTTCGACATCGGCACCCTCGCCGACCTTTCCAACATCGGTACCCTCTTCGCCTTCGTCCTCGTCTCCATCGGCGTCATCGTCCTGCGCCTCCGCGAGCCCGAGCGTCACCGCGGCTTCGTCGTTCCCGGCGGTCCCATTATCCCCGCGCTCAGCGTGATCTTCTGCTTCCTGCTCATGGCCGGACTGCCCATCATCACCTGGTTCCGCTTCGTCATCTGGCTCGTCATCGGCCTCTTCATCTACTTCCTCTACAGCCGCCACCGCTCCGAATTCGCACCGCCACGTCAACCGTAGCGCACACGCCAACGTAGCGCCGGTTTCCCAACCGGCTGTAGCGCGGGTCTCCTGACCTGCGCCGACTCGCTCACTCACGAACACGGGTGCCCCGGGTCCCTCGCATTTGGGGACCCGGGAGACCACGTTGGCTTCGAAGGGCATCCGACGCGCGCAAATCCCGGCCTCGTAGGGGCCGATCGAGATTAACCCAGGGTGAAGTCCGTTACAGCGGACGGAACCATCGGCAACGCCAATAAATGGGATCGCAGCCCCGTAGGGGCGGCGCAAGCATTTCCGGCTTTACGCCGGGTGTCGCACCCTCACCGCGTCTTTGTTTTTGCGGCTAAGGTCGGGATTTGCACGTGCGAACACCCTCACTCCGTCTCCACCCGCGCCATCTCCCCCGACCTGACAGGCGCCCGATAAAGCAACGCAGGCAGTAGCATAAACCCATAAGCGCAAGCCGTGAAAACCAGCGCCCATGTCTCATACAGCCAATCGAGCCGAAACATGCCGGCTGTCACCATGGCCGCCAACTGAGTCACGATTCCGATCGCGACAAATCCTCGCGCTACGCGGGCGATAGTCGGTCTCTGAAACGTCTCACTCGCCACCGGCTCGAGCCCCTTGATCGACGTCCGTTCCGCCGAACTCTCTCCCGCTCTCCACCGTTCGATCGACCGCAGCAGCCTTCCCTGTGTCGCAAACCAATCCACTGTATG
>JBAPYY010000585.1:0-5698 GCA_049284975.1 Occallatibacter sp. | reverse complement strand
GTGGACATATAAGTGGACGACCCGTTGGCGAAGACCTGGTTCTCGCTATCGACAACTCTTTGCCGAGTCTCCGTCATGTTCCCCTGGAAGTCAGCGTTGGGCCAGAAAGCGTCGAGCGCCTGCTTGAGGCCCTCTTTTTGAGCCAGACGCTCGAACGAGGCGCCCTTATACTGCGGATCCTTGTCGATCGCAAGCTTGTATAGCTGGATCAGATCCTCACCCGAAGCGGCGGCAGGTTGAAAGGCAATGGCCAATATAAGCATGGCGAACGCCGTGTAGAAAATCCAAAAGGCTCCGAATGCCTTCTTCATTTAAAAACTCCTTTCAACGAGGACACGCTCCCCATGACGCCCGAAGGTGAGATATTCCGCTACAGCCAAATCCCGTTCAAGGCATTTCCGCCCATCCTGCTCGGTGCTGCTTGAGCAGTGAGTAAGCAAAGCCAGAGCGTGGATCGCCGCATTCTTGGCGAGAGAAAACCCTTCCTGGAGGTTGTGAAACATTAAGCCGGCTTTGCCGCGCTCGGCGCGCCCGCTCGCAGCTCTCTCAGGCGCGGCCGGCCCACCATCAATAGGCCACCGGCGCAGCGCTTCAAAGAGGTTTTCGTACCGCGACGAATCCCGGCAGGCGCGGACAAAGAGCAGGAAGGGAGTCGCCGAAAAGGGAAGGTCGCATTCGTCTGATTCGAGCGGCGACCTTTCGAAGGTGAGCACGGAGCCTTCTGGCTTGGCGCCTTGCAAGCTCGGACCGGCCAGTTCGTTCTCCGTCGCGCGAGTATTTACCAATGCCCGCCGGCACTTTAACAGCCGTTTGTCTTCGTCCATGCCCCGTTCTTTCCAGACCGCATCGCAGAAGAAACGATAACTCGCCTATTTTTCGGATTTTAGAAATCTTCCGCTATCTAGGCGCATGTTTGCAAGCCAAATCTCCCACATGGTGTGGAAAGCCGTATAAGGTTTATCTGATTCACCTCAAATCGTCTTAGCTTTGTGATGACGCTCACTTTTCGCACTAATCCATGCGTTACTCGCGAGTTTGGAATTGCCCTCGCCGCAGAAGAGACTTGCTTGGCCGGCGACGAGCCCAGCGCTGATCCTTCACGGCCGCTTAGCGGGCGCGGACCAGATCGCACAGGGAGCCGGTCGATCGATGATAACTGGAAGAATCCATGTGTAGAAGCGACTGATCCATCGGAGAATCTGTTCTGCTTTTCCACGGAAGAATTTTCCGAATAGTAGTAGCACTTATAACGTGCTTCAGATTGCGTGTGCTTAGAAACATAAGTAAGTTACTCTTGGCCGAAGGTAGTTACGAAAGTTCGAAGAACATGATCTGCGCCAGATTTAACTCGACACGGATTTATCCCGTTTGCTAAGGTAGATGCACACAACCACGGGAAACTCTTGCCGCATTCTCTTGTGCAAGTCGTATTGCCGTTATTTACGTAAGGAGACATTTGTGACCGAGAAAGCATCGCAGCAGCCTAAGGAGACAGTCGTGGCCGAGAAAGCACCGCAGCAGCTTAAGGTTCGTTGGGAAAACGCTAACGTACAGAGCGTTTATTCAAACGTTTGCAACGTCGCAGGAACGCGCGAGGAGATCGTTCTTCTCTTCGGCATGAACCAGGCTTTTAACGCGGCGGATAATGAAATGAGCATCCAGCTTTCGAACCGGATTGTCATGAGTCCGTTTGTCGCCAAGCGGCTCGCGCAGCTTCTCAAGAACGTCGTGGCCGACTACGAGACCAAGTACGGAGTTCTGGAGAAGTAGGAACTCGCATGCGGACCGGGCACGAGCTTCCGCAGTTAGTACGACCTTCGAATGTTCCGGATTATGATTGCTATTCAGCCGGGCGCAGGGGGACCGTGAGTCCTTCCCGCGCCCGATTTCTTTTCTGCAAGAGTTTTCCCTTGGCCCAAAAGGACTCCTGCCTTTTCCTTCGTCGCATGGCTAATCATGGTTTTTACCTGCCCTGTATACTTAGCTAGACTTTCCTGAATAGCTGGCGACATTACGCGGCGCGGATCATTTTGTCTCCGATCGTCGAACTGGACGGTGGATGAAAACTCTCTGGAACACATCTGAAGGGCGCACTTCTCGTTCGGACAGGGTCGATATCCTGGCCACCCAGTCTGAATTGACTGTCGACTTTTGTTATTCCGAGGAAGCCGGCGCGGCGCAAGGCGCGGATGAAGCCCCTGTCGTGGCGCGCATCGTGATGAATCCGCACATGGCCAAACGGATGGCGGAAGCGCTCACGAGGGCCGTCGGACGACACGAGCGCATTTTCGGTTCGATCGACGAAGAGGCTCTGGCGGGAGGAAAGCTGCTTCGCAGCATCATCGACGATCTTGCTGTTCCACATGGGTACGAATACTCCTTCAAGATGTGCGAGGGACTCATCCTTGCGGATCGCTTTCTGATCACCATGGACAAGGCAGCGCTCGGCAAGGACTACCGGAAGAGAGTCATCGACCTCTGCACAAAGCTCCGCGCGCCGTCTTCATTCGTAGAGGCGATCGAGCGCTCGATCACCGAAGCCCGCATCCTTCATTTCGGCTTCGAGTCGTCGGAAAAGGGAGGCATGCACAAGGTATACCTCGAATTTCCTCTTCCGTCGCTCACTGAGCCCACCCTGGTTCATACGAGCTACAAATGGGATCCGGTCCACCCGGAACGGCGTGCAATCGGAACATACATGCGGCACCCCCTGCTTTCCTACGAAGATACGGCCGAGAGAGTACGGAATATGCTGGCGGAATGCCGCAAACCTGGCGCTTTCGAAATTGCGGATGAGTTCCTCCGGCTCGCCATGCCCCGCCTCAAGGAGAACTTCCACTATCTGGAAGTCACCGAAGAGGGGAACCCGCGCAAGTCCTTCGACGTGAACTTCTACAGCGCTTTTCTCACTGTGGGCGACGTTCACCCAATGCTGCTGCGCATCGCCGAGCGTTATTCCCTGTCCATCGGGGAGTTCGAAGCGCGTCTCAAGCCCATTGAAAAGATGAGGTTCGGCCATCTCACGGGCGGCATCGACAGAGAAGGAAGAGATTTTTTCACCATCCACTTCGGCGTCCAACCGCGCCGGAGTTAATTGAGAAGGAATCGTCAGATGCTCAGTCCAGACGCGACTTCGGGAAGACTCGACTTTTCCTCCTACGCTGTCATTCCTCTCTGGTACGGCTGCAATAGCGACTGCTCCATCTGCATGCTCTCGTCGCTCGAAGAAAAGCTCGCCGCAGTGCCCTATGATCGCTTTTGCGAGCTCGTCGTGAAACTCATCCACGACGGCAGACGCCGAAACCTCATCCTCTCCGGCGGCGAAGTCACAACCTTTGAACAGCTCGAGCGGTACATTGCGTTCGCCGCCTCCTTCCGGTGGTTTTCGCGCATTCAGATTCAGACCAACGGGCGGAGGCTGGCGGACCCCAACTATTTGCGCCGCCTTATCGACGCCGGAGTGAACGAGTTTTTTATCAGCCTGCACGGACCGGAGAAGGTTCACGACGCGATCAACCGCCGTCCGGGCGCATTTCGCCAGGTCATGACGGGCCTGGATAACCTCGCGCGCTACCCCGAGATCGGGGTTATCACGAACACGGTTTGGACGCGCCAAAACAGCGGCTGCGTTGTTCCGTTTTTCGCCGAGATCGCCCGGCTGCCGTTCCTGCGCGAAATGCATCTATGGAATTTCTTTCCGATGGGAGACAAACCTGGTGAGCTTGTGGAATCCATCCCGGAGCTTTTGAAGCAACTGCCGGAGATGGCCGCGGCCGTCAACGGCAAACCTCTCGTGCTGAAAGCCTTTCCGCATTGCCTGCCCGTTCCGGCCGGAGTGCACAACGACAACGAATTCCCACTGACCCTCATTCCCGATGTCTTCTGGCGCACGCTGGCAAACTGCGGCTTCGGACGGTGCATTCACAGGAACAATTGCCAAAGCGAGCAGTGCTGGGGGCTTTCCGATGCGTACCGCGAAAAGTACGGAGAAGAACCGGAGCTGTTGCGCCCGATAACAGGCCTTCCGAAGACGAAACCGGTTTAACACCGTGCGAGAAGAGCCGATGCAAATCGCATGGGCAGGATCAGTAGGCATAAGGACAGAATGAGAAAGATGGGATTCAATCCGGAATACGCCGCAGAGGGAGACAAGTTTTACAATTACGCTCTTTGGCCTTACGCGCCCACGCTGTCGCTCGCGAGCCGCCTCAAGCCGTCAAATCTTCTCCTGGAGTCGTGGGACGCGGCGGGAGTGGACCGTCGATTCTTTGATCTCATTCCGCTTTTGCGCCAGGCCATCGGCGAGTTTCACACCGTTTTCGGAGTCAAACAGCAGGGCAACCGGACATGGTGGGAGTTCTATTTCTACGACTATCGCCGGCGGGAGCGGGAAAGGTCCCTTTCGCGCGTCCTCGAAGCGCTCCGGCCGCTGGCGCGATCGACGCTCACACCCAACGAAAACATTTTCTACTTCATGTTTTCGATCGACATCACCGAAGAGATCTTCACTCGCGGAATCGATGAGGCGCATCTCTACATCGGCAATCCCGGCAGTTCCGTATCCTCCGGCATCTGCTACTCGCACACTCCGGCGCGGACGAAGTTTGAGAATATTTATTTCTTTTTTGACGCCCGAAGTCAGATGCAGGACGTGGCGGCAAAGATAGCCTGCTCGGCGCACATCGATACGAAGAGGATCTCGATGGACGAAATTCTGCGCCCTGAGCTGCGCGTCTGCAAGACCGTCTGCGTGGCCAACAAGCAGGAGAACGACTGCGTCTACTTCGCGGGCATCGGCTTCCACCAGTTTCTCTTCTTTTTACGCTGGATGAATTACCGCACCGATCTGATCGCCTTCCTCGAAGAAAACCGGACGAAGCTGGACCATCTGGAATTCGATGTCGGATTCGACTACCGCATGGACGGAGACAAATTGATAGTGATCAAAAGCGGGTACTATGGCATCTTCTGAGGCGCTCGATTATCTCCGAGCAGAACGGTTCATGGCCGATGCGGTGAAGGGTCGCGCTCTCGCTTCGGCCTTCGAGCTCGGTCTGATTGATTGCCTGGCGGCCGGCGGACCGGTGAGATTTTTTGCGTTGCGGACGAAGCTCAAGTGCGACGAAAAAGGGCTGCGGATGCTCCTGCGTTTGCTTCGGTCCAACGAGGTGATCGAGCAGCAAGAGGATCTCATCCGGCTCACTCCGCTTTTTCAGGCAGCTCTGCGCTACCGGGACTACATCGAAATGAAGCTCGCCTTCAGCGATCTGCTCCTCCATGATCTCGGCGATTCCTTCACCGCCCTGCTCTCCGATCCGGCGGCTTTCCAAAGCCGAGCCCGGCTCTTCCATCTCTTTTCCTACGACGGAAGCCTTGCGGATTCGGCGGAAACCCGCGACGCAGCCAGACGCTGGATGAGGATTACAACTCTGCTTACACGCTACGAGGCGCCCGCCTGCCTGGAGCGCTACGATTTTTCACGCCATCGCCGCATGCTCGATATCGGGGGAAACAGCGGCGAATTCGCCCGCCAAGCCTGCATGCGACACCCGGAGCTTTCTGCTCTCGTGATGGACCTGCCTGTGGTTTGCCGTGTAGGAGCCGAGCACATGGAGGGAAAGCCCGAAGCGGACAGGGTGCGCTTTCTGGAGGGGAACGCGCTGGTCGATCCGATTCCCCAGGGCTTCGACTTGATTAC
>JBAPYY010000584.1:0-6386 GCA_049284975.1 Occallatibacter sp. | reverse complement strand
TGACTTAACCACAGATGAGAATCGTCGGGCGCCACGCCCAGGCTCATGAATGCGCCAAGCTGCCTGAAGAAGGCGTTTTCTCTGATGTTCAACTGGAGAGGACCACCTTCAGCCGCAAACACCAGGTTGCCGACGCGGTGAATGCAGGCATTGGCGAGGCTCTGTCGGGCCGCGACAACAAGCCGCTCGGCCTCTTGCTTGCTACGGATGTAGTAGTTTTCGTCTAACTCGTTGGGAACAGAATCGTATTCCGTGAAGAGCTTGAAGCCATCTTCCGGAGCCTTGCCGCTGACCGATAGGGTAGACACCAGGTGAAAATCCACTGGGCTCGCCGAGAGATGGGCCGCAAGCTTCAGCAGGTTGCTGGTAGCAGCCACGTTGCTTGCATGGAATTCCCGGTAATGACCGAAATGCTTCACATTGGCTGCGCAGTGGAAGACTGCCTGCAGGCTACTCGCCAGGCGATCATAATCTTGCGGCAACAAGCCAAGATCATCCCGGCACAGATCACCAGCCAGCACCATGAGTCTGGAATTGTTCAGCAATTCAGCGCCATTCTCTGGCCCAAAATAATGGCACAGAACCTCTCCCAAACGGGAGCGGGCGCTGCGTTCATCGTCACCGCGAACCAGAACGTTTACTTCACGGTCACGGTTGCCCAGCAGCTCACGCAGCAGATAGCTGCCCAGATAGCCGGTTGCCCCGGTTAGCAGAACCCGCTGATAATCCCGGCGTTCTCCGGCATCGCGCTGCGCATAAGACTTGTTCCGCGATTCATAGCCACGCATTGCGGCCGTCAGCGCCGCATCCCGCTCGGTTTCATAATCAGTCAGCCCGTTCCGGTACTCTCGCCAATGCTGAGCGGCGGATTGGATCACCGCTTGCAGATGCTCGGGCCGCTGCCTGCAAATCCCTGCGAAATCCATCAGACGGGGATGCTCGTAGAGATCGTTGACGGTACACTCGACCGTGCGCCGAAGATGATTGACCACGGCAATGGCACGCAGGCTGTCACCTCCAAGCTCGAAGAAACTGTCTTCGCGGATAATGGTTCCGCATTTCAAGTGCTCCGCCCAAATCTGCGCGATGCGCTCTTCCAATCCTTCGCGCGGCTGTGTACCTCTACTGTCTCCGCCGTCGCCGTCAAATGCGCGCCACTCGGAAGCGAATCGCAAGAGCGCTGGCCGATCTACTTTGCCGGCAATCGTCACGGGGATGGCTTGAACGCGAATCACTGCGAAGGGCACCATGTACGAGGACAACTTAGCGGATAGGTAATCTTGCCATGCCGCTTGGGTGGGTTCTGTCGCGTCCGAATGAAGGCAGACAAATGCCCACAGGGTTCGCTCACCCCCGGATGCTGTCTCTACCGCGGCCACTGCCTGCTTCACGCCTGGATGCGCGCCGAGCCGATATTCAATCTCACCCAGCTCGATTCGTTGTCCGTTCAGCTTCACCTGTCCATCAGTGCGGCCCAGAACCTCAAGTTCGCCGACGCGCGTCCATCGCCCCAGGTCTCCTGTGCAATAGAGCCTCCCTGCGGAGGTCTCCACAAAGTTCGCGGCCGTCAGATCAGGACGCCGAAGATATCCTGCGGCGAGTTGGATTCCTCCCAGCCAGATCGTGCCAACCGCTCCGGGCGGAACCGGTTCTGCCTTGCTGCCGAGAATATGCACCGACGTATTTGGCAGCGGTCTGCCCGCCATGAGCCGCTGCGTTTGAGCCGCTATCCGCCCATAGCTGACGGCAACGGTATTCTCGGTCGGACCATAACCGTTCATGTAATTTAGGCGCTGGGCATAGTGCAGGGCATCTGCACGATTGGGCGACTCGCCCGCAGTGAGCAGCAAGCGCAAACTGGGGAACTCCGCCTGATCAAAAAGCCGGAGATAAGAGGGCGGCATGGTGGTGACGGTGATTCCCAGCCGGACAAACTTTGCTCGCATTTCCAGAATGTCGTTCATCTCGTTGCGCAGCACGGGGACTACCGCTGCTCCCGCTGCCCACGCCATGACCAACTCGGAGATCCAGGCGTCGAATGCAGGCGACGCCATAATCGAGGCCCTGTCTCCCGACTGCATTTCCAGAGCTGTGGTTAACCCAAGGGCAAGGTTGTTCAATCCTTCGTGGCGCAGCATCACTCCTTTCGGCTCTCCTGTGGAGCCGGAGGTATAGATGATGTAAGCAAGTTCAGAACCTTCAATGCCGTCTCGGCCAAAGACTACCGGCTTGCTGTGTTTGAAAAGATACGCTTCTGACAGGCTCTCTGGGCGGAAGATCTGGCAGCCCGTCCCCACCAATTGCTCTGGCGGCTCAAGTTCATCCAGAACCACGAGTACGCTGATTCCCGCTTGGCGCGCCATGAAGGCCAGACGCTCGGCGGGCAGGTCTTTGACCAGGGGAAGGTAACACGCACCGGCCTTCCAGATGGCCAGTACCATTTCCGGCAGTGCGAGCGATTGGCCAGTGAATACGCCAACTACTGCTTCCCTCTCCACGCCCAACTTTTTAAAAGCATGAGCAATGGCGTTGGATCGGGCATCGACCACCGCGTAGCTTTGCGTGCCCGATTCGGTGACCACGGCAGGGCTTTCCGGCTGCACCCGAGCCCAATGCTCGAACAATGCGGGAAAGCTGGGTGCAGGATGCGGCATAGCAGGGCCTTGTTCCCAGCCAGCCAGCAGTTTCTCCTCTTCAGGCAGCAAGGCTGGCAGGCGAGAGCCCGGCAGCCGCTTGCCTTCAGCCAAATAGCGTGCACATCCGGCAAGGGAGTCGATCCAGGCTTCGGCGGTCTCCTTGTCATAGATTGCGGCATTGACAAGCCAACGCAGCATCAAGCTGCCGTCTGACAGAAGTTCGTGCACCAGCACCATATCTTGAGCAGGGCCATTCGCGTGGAGTTCATAGTTAGCGGAGTCACTTATCAGAGAAGTTAGGTTGGTGAATTGAAAATCGCCTTCATTGTTGTGAGCGTTTGCGTGGATTTCCGGGTTCTCCGTGACAGCAAAATCGAAGAGAGGATAGCGCGCTGAATGCGCAGGGGCGGGATGATCCTCGCGAAAGTCCTGATAAATGCGGGCGAAGGGGTACCGCACATGTTGCAATCCCTCCGCCAGATTTCGCTGCATGGTTCGCAAAGATTCCTCGAAGGTCTCGAAGCTCTGCACCCGGCATGGCACGGGCAGCATATTCACGTAATAGCCGACGATCCGCGCCTCTCTGACCGAGTCGCGCGTAGATGCCGCGGTGCCCAGAAGAAATGCAGGCCGGCCAGTGCGGCGGCGCACTTCATGAGCCAGGATCGTCAGCATCAACGTGTGCAGGCTGCTTCCGTTTCTTTGAGCAAGATCGCGCAGACCTGCTGTGATAGCGGGATCCAAACGAATGCGGAAGCTATGCGCTCCCTTGGCGCCCCTTGTCGTGCGAACCAATGGCCGGGAGAAATCGAGTTGCCACTCATCAAACGGTTGTGGAATATCTAATGAGCCATCACCCAGGCCATTCAGGATTCCCCGCCAATAAGCCGCATCTGCTTGGCTCGCCGAGTCAGCCAAATAGCTTTCTTCCTGCCCCGCCGACTGGTCGAAATTGCCCGAAATCGGAGGCAGCTTTCCTCCTCGCAGAAGTGTGCAAAGGTCCTCTTTCAACACGCCAAGCGAGACGCCATCCGCGATCGAATGGTGCAGTGCAAGCCAGAAAACAGGCTGGTGAGAGTCAGAGCGTGCGAGCCCAGCGCGCCACAGCGGAGGATCTCCCATCACAAACGGCTCCGTCTGACGCTCGCGAATATGGAGTAGCGCCGCGGATATCTCCGGCCAGGTGGAAATCTCAAAATCCGCGCCGGAGGCAAGGGAAGTGGAACGGCGCAAAACGCCCTCAGAATCTTCGTAGAAGCCCGTGCGCAGCGCAACATGGCGCTCCACAAGAAGCGCCAATGCGGCTCTCCATCGCGCGTCGGACGGAACTCGGCCGCACACCGATTGGGTCAACGCGATGTTGAAGCCGCGTGTGTCAAGACCGGCCCGTTCGGCAATCCAGAATTCGTGTTGTCCCTCCGTGGCCCAATCCGACAAAACCAGTGGCTGCACAGTTGCGTTACTCAACTGGCCGACCCTCCGCGCAAACCCTTCGAGCGTCGGTTCGACAAAAAGCTCGCGAGCGGGGATGGGATAGCCCAGAGCCTCTTCGAGCCGATGCGCCACGGCGATTGCAAGAAGACTGTGCCCTCCCAACTCGAAGAAATTGTTGCTGCGATGAATCCCTTCATGGCCCAGCAACTCGCTCCATATGCGCGCAATTTCAGCTTCCAGGCCGTCGTGCGGCAGAGACTCTTTACTCAGCGGTGAACGCTGGTTCAGCAGCATCTTCAGAGCTGCCTTATCCACCTTGCCTGAGTTGGAGAGAGGAATAACGGGAACTGTGATTACAGCGGACGGAATCATCGGTGCCGGTAGCCGCTGAGCCAGATACTCGCGCCAGCTTTCGTTCGTTGGGCTTTCTGAATTGAGACGAACAAAGGCCCAGAGGCTCTTGCTCTTTTCTGCTCCGCCATCAATCAGCGCCACCGCCTGAACTACTGAAGGATGATCGCAGAGCACCGCTTCAATCTCTCCCAACTCGATGCGAACGCCGTTCTGCTTCACCTGGTCGTCGATGCGGCCAAGAATTTCCAATTCACCGTTTGCGCGCCAGCGGCCCAGATCGCCGCTGCGGTAGTGCCGTCCCTGGGCCGTTTCAACGAATGCCGCCGCGGTCAATTCTGGCCGGCCCATATAGCCTACCGCTAACCCAGTCCCCGAGAGCCAGAGTTCCCCAACCACGCCGGGAGGGACGGCGTTTCCGTCCGCGTCGCAAACCTGAACGCCGGTATTGGGCAGGGGACGGCCACCTGTAAGAATCTTCGCGTCAGGAGACAGCCTTCCCAAGGTGCTGGTGATGGTGTTCTCCGTGGGACCGTAGGCATTGAAGTATGAGAGGCGGCCGGCGTATGCTCCCACATCCGCGTGAAACGGCGCTTCCCCTCCAGTAACGAGGATTCGAAGCGATGGCAGCGCTGCCCCATCGAAGAGTCGCAGATAGGTGGGTGTGATGTCGGCGACGCTGACGTTCAACTCCGCCAGAAATTCCTTGAAGCGGTTTGGTGAACTGAGAACCTCATGCGGGACAGGACACATCGCCGCACCGAAGGCCAACGGTAGCCCAATATCCGACAGGGAGACATCAAAAGAGGACGACGCGAACATCAAGCTGCGGTCGTCCCGTGTAAGGCCTATGGCTTCGCCAACTCCCAATATTGAATTGACGTAAGCGTCATGGCCAATCAGCGTACCCTTCGGCTGGCCAGTGGAGCCGGAGGTGTAGATGATGTAGGCAGCCGCTCCAGCAACTGGCGGCGGACGATGTTCGTGTGTGCGGCGGAATTCGTCGTCCAGCTCTTCTGGACGAAGAGGCGGAGGCAATTCTGCAGCCAGCGCCAGCGGAAGTGGAATCCCGTCTAAAGCAACCCAAACCGGGACCCCGGCGTCGCGCGCCATGAAGGCCAGCCGCTCCGGCGGAAGATCGGCGGCCAGCGGAAGATAGGTAGCGCCAGCCTTCCAAATGCCCAGAACCGCAGCGGGCAGATTGGCCGAGCGCCCGGTCAGAACTCCGACGATGGCGCCTTGTGCTACGCCCCGCAACAGAAGGCTGTGAGCAATTGCGTTGGCCTCCCGTTCGAGCGCACCATAGCTGACGACGCCCGCCTGGCTGATTGCGGCAGGACGTTCCGATTGGCCGGGCATGTCGAGGACACGTTCAAACAACTCTTGAAAACCCAGCGCCGGGCGGCTGACCTTCGCGCCCTGTTCCCAGGTCCCTAGTAAAGATGCCTCGCGCGGCAGCAGTTCGGGCAAAGCATTATTCGCACGCTCGCCATCTTCGGCGAGCCACACTGCCCAATCGCACAGCGCTTCGAACCACGCCTTTGCCGATTCCTCTGTGTAGAGTGCTGCGTTGACGTGCCATTGCAGCAATAGGCCGCCATCCGCCAGGCATTCGTGAATCAAGACCGCATCCTGTCCCGGCGAGGCGCCGGTCAGTTCATAAGCTAACGCGGAAAGCGGAGCGAGCCGAAGTGATGCCGTGGATGAATGGGATTCCGGATTTTCCGTGACCGCCAAATCGAAAAGCGGATAGCGCCCTGGGTAGTGTTGATGGGGACGTTCGTTCCAGAAATCGTGATACATCCGGGCAAATGGATAGCGCGCATGCTGCAACCCCGCCGCCAGAGCCTGCTGCATTTCGCGCAGCGCCGCACTGAATGTGATTTGCTGCGGGAGATGGCACGGCAGGGGCAACATGTTGACGTAATAGCCGACCACGTCTTCGTCGGCTGCCGACTCCCGTGT
>JBAPYY010000583.1:0-2206 GCA_049284975.1 Occallatibacter sp. | reverse complement strand
GTCAACAGCAACGCATCTTCCTCAACGCGCTCCTTCACCAACGCCAACACATCTGGCAGCGCTACATCCACGCTGGTTGACGTCGCGCGCGTTACCAACTCCACCTTGCCTTCAGCAGCCTTCTTGCCCACGTTGATGCGGTAGGGAATACCAACAAGATCCGCGTCTTTGAATTTGACGCCCGCGCGCTCATCCCGATCATCGAGCAGCACGTCGAGGCCCGCTGCTTCCAGTTCGCGGGTGAGCTTTTCGCCGGTCTCTTTGAGCAGCGCGTCTGTCATGTTTGTGATCGTCACCACCACGGTGAAAGGCGCAATCGAGGCCGGCAGCCAGAAACCGTTTTTGTCGTTCGACTGCTCCACGGCCGCGGTGAGAATGCGCTCAACACCGATGCCGTAGCTGCCCATTATCGGCGTCACTTCCTTGCCGTTTTCGTCCAGCACCCGTGCGCCCATGCTTTCCGAATACTTGTATCCCAGCTTGAAGATGTGGCCAACTTCGACCGCCTTGCCGACGACGAGCTTGCCTTTGCAACCTTCTTTCGGGCAGCCTTCGCCCTCGTTCACGCTGCGAATTTCCGCCATCAGCGTCCACTTGAAATCGCGCCCCGGTGTCACATTGCGGAGGTGGTAGTCGAGTTTGTTGGCGCCACAGACAAGATTCTTGCGGCCGTCGAGCGATTTATCCACCACCACCGTCAGGCCGTCTTCCAGAGGCTTGGCGTCGAGCTCCAATCCGACAGGCCCGAGGAAGCCCGCCGGGCCGCTGAAGTACCGCTCCAACTCCTCGGCCTGCATGGTACGCAGATCTGCTGCTCCAACCGCCCCAAGAAGTTTCGTTTCATTTACCTGGTGGTCGCCGCGCAAGAATGTCGCCACTCCATGCCATGAATCCGGTTTCCCCTTTTCGCCGCGCTTCAGAGCCATGTAAGCCACGCACTTGATATCTGATGCCGGAGAAATCTTGAAAAACGCGGCCACATCAGAAATCGCTCCGCAGCCAGGTGTCGAGACCAGTTCCGGCTTGCCGTCTCCTGTCGGCTCCATCTCGGTAACCGACTCCAGCAGCGAGGTCGCCTTCTCAAGATTTGCCGCATAGCCGCAAACCGGACAGCTTGCAATCAAGTCCTCGCCCGCGTCGGTATAGACCATGAACTCCTGAGATTGCGAGCCGCCCATCGCGCCCGAATCCGCCTCGACAGCCACAAACTTCAGCCCGCAGCGCGTAAAAATCCTGCGATAAACCGCATCGTGGAGATCGAAACTCTTGTCCAGTCCGGCCTTGTCAATATCAAAGGAGTAGCTGTCCTTCATGGTGAACTGGCGCACTCTCATCAGTCCCGACTTGGGCCGGGGCTCATCGCGAAACTTTGACTGAATCTGGTACCAGATCTGCGGCAACTGCTTGTAGCTGCGCAATTCGCTGCGAGCAATCGTGGTCATGATCTCTTCGTGAGTCATGCCCAGGCAAAGGTCCGCGCCCTTACGGTCCTTCAAACGAAACATATTGTCGCCCATGCCCGTCCAGCGGCCGCTTTGTTCCCATGGCTCTTTGGGGAGCAGCGCCGGCAAATAAAACTCTTGGCCGATACAGTCCATCTCTTCGCGCACAATTCCCATAACCTTGTTCAGCGAGCGCTGGCCGAGGAACAGGTAGCTGTAAATGCCCGCGCCAAGCTGGCGAATGTAACCCGAGCGGACGAGGAAGCGGTGGCTGGCCACTTCGGCGTCTGCCGGGGCCTCGCGGAGAGTGGGAATGAACAGTTTCGACCAGCGTTGCATAGAGATGAGTGCGCGCTTTCCCGCCGATTCACCGGCGCAAGACGTTGTACGTCAAGCACCATTCTAAATGTTCCCGCCAGCCGGATCGCTCATGAATGTTGATCCATCGCGCGGCGATCGCTTGAACATGCATGTAGTCGCCTCATAATGTGCTGGCAGCGCTCGCCGCGCCCATCCAGATATAATGCGGGGATGGAGTCTTCGGTGCGTCGTGCGGGTAGATCGGTATGAACAGATTTCCGCGCCTTTTGCGCTACGGGATTCCCTATTGGTTTCAACTGCTGCCCGGCATACTGCTTTTGGCCATGGTTGGAGCGCTCGACACCTTCCGCATCCTCCTCCTGCAACCCATCTTTGATCAGGTTCTCAGGCCCGATGCGCCCGAAGGCCCGATTACGCTCGGCCTCACCAACAGCCCGTGGCAC
>JBAPYY010000582.1:0-12763 GCA_049284975.1 Occallatibacter sp. | reverse complement strand
GCGCTCCGTTGGGTGACACCTGCCTGTCGCGGGGCATGACTGGACTGCCTGACATTACACTGGCTCATCCTGCCACACTCATCGCCGCGGTTTTCACCCCATGGATAGCTGCGGGCATTGCGCTGCTTATCGGCTTTTTCGCCAGCTATTTGACTGCGCTATCGTGGGCTGATCTTACATTTGTGCTGCCCGCCACGGCTTTCGGCAACGTGATTGTCGCTCTGCTAGCGCGCTTTTGGCTGCATGAGCCGATCTCATTCGAACGCTGGGCGGGAATTGTGCTGATAACCGTAGGCGTTGGATTTGTGGCGCGCGGACCGTCGCTGACTGAACGACCGGCGTCACAAGCGCCAGTATTCGCTGAAGCAGCGGATATGGAAAAGGAGCGGGTATGATGACGATTCCCTCGCCTGCCCCGCAGCCCGGTTTCTGGGCAGCCTGCACGATGATCGCGGCTATCATTCTCGCTTCAACTGCCGGAGAAGTTCTGACAGCAGCGGCCATGAAATCCATCGGTGACCTGGATGATATTCGCGCCCACTCGGGATTGAAGGGCGCCATTCGAGCCGTTCTTACTTGCCCGCTGTTTTTTGCTGGAGTGAGTTTTCTTGCGCTGGCTTTCTTCGCGTTGCTCTTCGCTTTGAATCACCTGAACCTGAGCCTGGTGGCTCCCGCCTCAGCTTCGCTGACGCTGGTGACAAACGCCATCGCCGGAAAGATTTTCCTCAAGGAGAATGTAGACCGCCGGCGCTGGACATCGGCTGTTCTGGTCTGCATCGGGGTCTACCTGCTGGCGCATTGAAGAGCAAGGGGCAGGCATTGGCCCCTAAAGCCACCGCATCAGCCCCTGTGGTTTCAGATCACTCTCATAACACTTGAGTGGTTCGCCGGCTTCCATTCCAAGCGCTTCAGCAGCCAGATGACCGGAACGAGCCGCGCTTTCCATCGTCGATGGCCAGCCGGTCTGCACCCAGTCGCCCGCAAGAAACAGATTCGGCCAGGAGGACGCTGCCGAAGGCCGCGCGGAATCTATCCCCGGAGCGACGCCAAAGGTCGCGTTCACTTCCTTCACCAGCGCTACTTTCTCCAACTTCGCTTCCTTCACACGCGGGAAAAAATCAGCCAGCTCAGCAAGCGCCCGCCGGATCGCAGTCTCGCGCGAAAGGGCCGCAAAGGAGCGTGTGGCGCTGACGACCAACTCTATATAATTACCGCCGCGCCCTTGCAGCTTCGACTGGTTGTACATCCAATGAATTTCGCGGTCGAGCATTACCGCGTGTTCGAGGCTGGTAATCTCGCGGTCGAACCACAGATGCACGCTGCAAATAGGCCAATGCTCGTGGCGCTCAATCTGCCGTGCCAGCTTTTCCGTGCCTTCCTCTTCGGGCAGATGGGGCAATAACTTCTGCGTCGCTTCGAACGGCAACGCCAAAATTACGAAATCGGAAATCAGTTCTCTGGTGCGCGTGCAAATCATCCACTGCGAATTCTCTTCATCCCAGGACGCGCCTTCGACGGCCGTGTTCAATAGCACACGGCCGCCGCGCTGATCGATGAAAGGAGCCACGCCTGCATAGAGATCGCTCAGTGGGACCTTGCTCATCCCCATGCTGCCCGCTTCGGCTGAATTCAGGAATAGCTCACGAATCACTTTGGCCGCATATGGCACAGCAATCGAATCAAGCTCCGCGTTCAAGGCGCTGGCAATCACCAATCGCCAGAATCGATTGACCGCGCCGTCGGTCTGCCTGTGCCGACGGAGCCATGCGCCGAGAGACTCGCGTGTGTCGATGAGAGCGTCAGGTTTCATCATCGCCCGCATCGCGCGGCCCAGCGACATTTTGTCGGCGAAAGAGAGAGATTTCGCGCCGAGGAAGCTGGGCGCGCCGTGCAAAGGCGGCGGCAAGCGAAGCGGGCCCAATTTGAACGGCTCGAGTCGCGACCTGCGCCCACCCGGCTCGATCATCGTCATTTCGTGCGTCCAGTGAATGCGATCCGCGACTCCGATGCGGCGGTAGAAGCCGATTAGATTAGTGCAGCAGCCAAAGAGTACGTGCTGGCAATTGTCGATGATTTCATTGACACCCGGATGCAGGTAGGAACTCGCGCGACCGCCGAGGTAGCCTCGTCGCTCGACGAGCTGCACGCGAAAGCCGGCTTCAGCAAGAGCGCAGGCAGCGCTCATGCCGGCAACACCCGCGCCGATGACTGTGACGGTCTTCTGCGAATTTTGCGACAAATCAATCAACGAGAAGCCTTTGTCAAACAGAGAGTCGCGCCAAGCCCATCCGCGCAAATCCTGCGACCATGATGGCAAGCTTGTGCGCCATGGGCACGCCAGCGCGATGCGAAAATACATCGTAATCCGCTTCTTCAATGCGCCTGAGCAGGCCGTGATAGATGGAAACAAGCACCCACAGCGCGGGACGGCTCTCGCGATCGATCATGGGCAGTAACGCTTCAGCGGATAGATAGAATTTTTCCGCGCGCTGTGCGATGGCCGCAAAGAGTGCACGTTCATTAGCCGTGGGCGGCGCACCGGACGCGCGATGCAGCAGAGAATCGAGCGTGACATTGTAGGCCGCTAAATCCTCCAGCGGAAGATAGACGCGATTGCGGCTCGCGTCCTCGGCCACATCGCGCAAAATGTTGGTCAGTTGAAAGGCTATGCCGGTTTCTTCGGCCAGCTTCTCGGCGCGCGGGTCGGAGTAGCCGAAAATGCGAATGCAAACGAGGCCGACGACCGAGGCCACAAGATAACAGTAGCGATAGAGGTCGGCGAAAGTGGCATAGGTGTCCGGTACATCGTCTCCCACCCTTTCCGCAAAAGGCGCGGAAAGGATGGGGCACCCAGCAACTGTGGCCTCATCGAGGTCCATGGTCACGCCAGCGACCAATTCATCCAGAAGGCCGAGCGGAATGTGGAATCGCGCCGTGCAATCGCGCACGGCAAGAAAGACCGGATCAGCAGTGAAGCCGCCCTGGCAGACCGCACGCCAGTCGGCCAGCCAAGCGTCCAAATTTCGGCGGCGCTCGTCGCGTGAGAGGGACTCGTCGTCGGCCAGATCGTCGGCGCGGCGCATGAAGGCGTAGATGGCGCAGATGGCGTTGCGGCGCGGCGCGGGCAGCGCGACAAAGGCGTAGTAGAAGTTCTTCGCCTCACGGCGCGCAATGGACCGGCAGGCAGCGTAGGCCTTGGCCAGCGTGAGCTCCTTCGATTGGATTGCCTGGGTCACGCCGCCCCTCAGATCCGCCTGCCGAGACGCAGAAAAGGCAGCAGCTTGCCGCTGACGGCGCGCAGAGCCAAGGCCAGTTTTCTACGCTTCGAGATTGCGGGCCGCACGGTGAGCACGTCGTATCCTTGCCGCTCGATAGCACGCAGAACCTCCAGGCCGCCACGGCTGAAGAGGTCAAGATCCAGCGCCAGATCACGCGAGACCTTGCCGATCAGCGGAAGTCCCTCTTCGAAGAGTGAGCGCGCATGATCGACCTCGCAGTGCATCAGGGCGCGAAATTCCGGCGTGACAATACCTTCCGCAACCTGTGCTTCGCTGACGTGATAAAAGTCCATATCGTTTTTCGGAATATAGATGCGGCCGCGCGCGTAATCCTCGCGCACATCCTGCCAGAAGTTAGCTAACTGAAGCGCAGTGCAGGTTGCGTCGGAGAGACGGAAGTTCTCTTCGTTCGACTCGCCGCAGGCATAGAGCACGAGGCGGCCAACGGGATTGGCCGAGTAGCGACAGTATGCGAGAACGTCGTCGATAGTGTCGAAGCGCGTGACTTTCTGGTCCTGGCGAAAAGCGACAAGCAGGTCGGCAAACGGTTCCCTGGGAATGAAGCAGTCGCGAATGGTTTCGGCCAGCGCGACAAAGACCGGATGACGCGAGCGGCCTTCGTAGCAGGCGTCGAGCTCACTGCCCCAGAGATCAAGCAGGGCAAGAGCCTGCTCGGGGTTGCCCACCTCGTCGCCCAAATCATCTGAGACGCGGCAATAGGCGTAGATAGAATGAAAATGCGGGCGCAGATCCTTGGGCAGAAACCACGAGGCAACGTGGAAGTTTTCGTAGTGCGACTCGGCCAAATGTTTGCACCAGGCCTGAGCTTCTTCGAGTGTGGGCGCGACATCGGGGATGCGATAATCCGCGGGCAGAGCAGCCCAGCCGCGGGCAAGCAACTCTTCCTGAGACAGCGCTTTCACGCCGGGCGCCTCATTCTTCGGTTCAATTATCTCCGTTGTCATGGTTTCGCCTCAGGGCACAATCGCGGTTTTAATTTCGCTTCCGCGCTTCATCAGTTTCTCAAAGACGCGGTTGAGTTCATAGAGGTGAGCGTGGCCGGTAATGAAGGCCCCCGCCTGGAAGCGTCCGCTCGCAATCAAATCAAGCGCCTTGCGGCACATGGCCGGAGTGTGGTGAAAAGTTGCATGCATGGTGATGTCGGAATAATGGATGCGATTGGTGTCGAGCGTGACGTGTGTGCCCAGGGCGCATCCGCCGAAGAAGTTCACGGTCCCTCCCTTGCGGACCATCTCGACGGCTTCTTCCCACGATTCGGGCACACCGACGGCCTCGATGGCAATATCAACGCCGCGGTCCTTCTCGGTCAGTGAGCGGGTCTCAGCGATGGCCTTGCGGATGTTTGAGGTCTGCACCACGTGCTCCGCACCCAACTGGCGCGCCGCCTCCACCTGGCCGTCATGCTTGACGACAGCAATAACCTTATACCCGGCAAGAGCGGCCACATGAAGAATCATCAACCCCAGAGGGCCGCCGCCGATTACGGCCACTGTGTCACCGGGGTGAGGATGCGAATCTTCAAAGCCATGCACCGCGCAGGCCAGCGGCTCAGTGAGCGCCGCGTGCTCCAGTGGCACGCCACTGGGGATGTGAAGAGTATTCTTGGCCACAATGCGTGCCGGAATACGAATGAACTCAGCGTAGGCGCCGTTGTTGAAGAGCAAGTCGTCGCAGAGATTCTCCTGGCCGCGAGCGCAGAAATAACACTGGCCGCAAGGGGCGGAGTTGAGCGCGACAACGCGGTCTCCCGGAGCAAAATCTGTGACTCCTTCCCCGGCCTCGACGATGGTTCCCGCCAGTTCATGGCCGAAGAGGGCCGGAGGCACGATCATGCGCGCATGGTATCCCCTGCGGAAGACTTTCAGGTCAGTGCCGCAGGTGAGCGCCGCGCCCACGCTGACAATCAGCTCGCCGGGTCCGGCCTCAGGAACCGGCACGCTCTCTATTCGGATGTCCTCGCGTCCGTGGAGGACTGCGGCCTTCATCGTCGTGCGGCCCAGAAGCACGTTCTCGACTGTCATGCGGCCCTGGTGGACGGCGGATTCGACCCTTTTGCGTCCCTCGACGACCACCGTTTCGACTGTATTCAGGCCCACCTCAACAACCGTCTCGACTGTATTCAGGCCTCCCTCGACGACGTTCTCGACCTTTTTACGGCTTTCTTCGATAACATTCTCGACGGTCTTACGGCCCCGGAGGATCACGGCTTTTACTGTATTCGCCATCGGACTCCTCTTACTTGGCCCCTTCGCCAGGCACAGGTTCAATCATAATCTTCATGGAGTCGGCCTGAGGGTGAGAAGCGATCTCGATTGCATGAACCGCTTCTTCCAAAGGAAAGCGATGCGAAATCAGTTGGGTCAAATCGAAACCGCTTCGATAGCCTCCAAGAACGAGATCGGAGACCTCACCCAGGATTGCAGCAGATGCGGAGTACGAGCCGATGAGGCTCTTCTCGTCCATGCAGACCGCGCCCGGATCGAAAACCGCTTCGCCGTGCTGTGTCTGGGCAAAGAGCATTACTTTGCCGCCGGGGCGAACGGCGGCCATGGCAGTCTTGATAAGCGCATCAACGCCCACGGCCAGGATCACCGCGTCCGCGCCTCGGCCTTCAGTTGCGGCCAGCGCGCGCTCTACGACATTTTCCTTTCCGGCATGGATAGGCTCGTTCAGCCCAAATTTCGCGGCAATGGCGTGGCGCTCAGGATATAAATCCGAGGTGAGTACGCGCGCTCCAGCGCGGCGCGACAGAGCGGCCAGCATGATGCCAATGGGGCCCTGGCCAATGACCAGCACCGTCTCATCCGCTGCGAGATTGAGCAGCTTTACGCCCTTCAGGACGGTGTTTACCGGTTCCATAAAGGATGCTTGCTCAAAAGGCACGCCATCTGGAATGCGCACCACGCCACCCAGCTCAACGATCCAGTCCATGACGCGAATGTATTCGGAGAAGCCGCCGCCTGATGGCTCGAAGCCAGCAGTCGCGCCCACTTTTTTGTAAGTCGCGCACTGAGCGAATGTCTGCTTGCGGCAGTAGTAGCATTGCCCGCAGGGAACGTGATGATGCACCATCACACGCTCGCCGATGCGGAATTTGGAGACGCCGTCGCCGAGTTGGACGATGGTTCCTGCCATCTCATGGCCGAAGATGCGCGGGGCGGAGTGCGAGCCCAAGTGAATCTTTTTCAGGTCGGTTCCGCAGATGCCGCAGGTGGCGATTTTGACCAGCAACTCGCCGGGGCCGATTTGTGGGACGGGCACGATTTCGAGGCGCATGTCGTTGACGTCGCGATAGACTACGGCCCGCATGGTGGCGGGGATTGCCGGCGAAATCCGCAGATCGGGCCGTGGTTCAGCTTTGGTGGTTTGGGTAGTCATTGCGCTTGCTTGCGGACCCTCGTTCATCCAGAAGATTTAGCAGAGACTGCGCAATGCTGCGAGCAGCCTTCTTGCTATTTTCGCCCATCCGCATGAGTGCGGGCCAGTACGAGGGATGGAAAGCGGCGAAAACGACGAACCTTGCCAGATTAAACTCGCCATTTGGCGAAATAAAGTGATTGAAATCAGGCAGTTGGTCGGAGAGTCCATCGCTGATTCCCTTCACGCAATAAAATGGGATGCCACGCATTTTGGCTAACCGCGCAACCCCAGCGGCCTCCATGTCGACCAACGCGGATTCGTATGTGGCAACCAGACGCTTCTTTTCTGCGGGGCCGGCTACATGTGAACTGGTCACGAGGCAGCAATCACTCGGAGGACAGGCGGCCACAAATCGCTCCCCTGTGCGGGCATCGATGATGGTGGAGACATCATAGGCGTGACCCGGCAAAAACTCCTCGCGTAAGGCGCCTGCCCAGCCGGTGGAGACGACTTCATCTATGGGGCCGGATTTTTCGGCTTCGGCAAAGGCGCGTGTAGCTGCATCGACGCCGGCTCCGGCGCAGGCGGCAATCCATTCATTCTCATTGGAGCGGTAACGCCAGAGATGGACGCCGTTGTGGCGATCATGTTGCCAGCCCCGGACGAGCGGCTTGAGTTCGGCGGGCATGGCGGCGATGATGGCGATGCGAGTCATGATTGCGGGGCGCCAAAGCCTTTCAATTGATTGAGTTTCGAATGAATGCGAGGCGTCCTAAACACTATCAGCAGTTGAACTATAAGTGCGACTGCTAACGCAACACCTGAGGCAATAAACCATCTCATGAATAAACCAGCCGTTGTGATTACTACAAGGATGGGGATTGGAGGAATCCAAATCCTACGAGAGTTCTTATCAGTAAAGGATCTCTTCGTGCAGAGATACCATTGCACCAACGTGATCGAGATCAACGTGAGATAAATTGCTGTTCTCAAGATACTGTGTTCGATGATGGCGATACCAAGACAACCGAGACAAAGAACGAGCAAAACAAACGTCATGACAGAACTGTCACGTGAAGAAGACTTGCCCGAACCTTTGGAATTGGCCGCAATACTCACAAATTCTCCTTTCAATTGTTTCGTTGAGGCGCGTAGCCGTTGGACTGGAACCACTCGATGGCAGCGCGCATGGCCGGATTGACAGGCAAGATGCGGAAACCCAGTTCCTGCTGCGCGTGGGCGCTCGAGGCATACATCTTCTTGCGGCCCATGCGTACCTCTTCGAGAGTGGCGCGGGGTTCGCGCTTGCGGATGCGGCCGGTGATCCATTCCTCGAAAAACGCATACGTCGCGGCGACGGCAAAGGGAATCTCGACTGTGGGCGAAGGCAGGCCGGTAATCGCGGCCATCTTGTCGAGAATCTGCTTGAGGGTGAGGTTCTCGCCGCCGAGAATGTAGCGATGGCCGGATTGGCCCTTGGTGAGCGCGGAGACGTGGGCGCGTGCGACCTCGGCCACATCGACGAGATTCAAACCGGTGTCCATGTAAGCGGGAAAACGACCGTTGAGGAAGTCCACAAAGATGCGGCCGGTGGGCGTGGGCTTCGAGTCGTTGGGACCGATAGGCGTGGTGGGGTTGAGGATGATGACGCGCTGGCCGTCCTCGGCGGCGGCGATGGCCTGCTGTTCGGCCATAAATTTGGAACGCTTGTAGTGGCCGACCATATCGCGCAACGAGACCGGCGTGTCTTCGTTGATGACCGTGCCGTCGCGGCGAAAGTGCATGGTGGCCACGCTG
This sequence comes from Occallatibacter sp., assembly GCA_049284975.1. Lineage (GTDB taxonomy): Bacteria > Acidobacteriota > Terriglobia > Terriglobales > Acidobacteriaceae > Telmatobacter. The sequence continues at coordinate 4,307 of JBAPYY010000582.1, read as the reverse complement.
GAGGTGTAGACAAAGCGCTTGACGCCGCTGTCGCGAGCCAGCTTGAGCAGGTCGCGCGTACCTTCGACATTGGCCTGGTACATGGCTGCGGGGTCGCGAATCCAGAGGCGGTAATCGGCGGCGACATGGACAACGGCATCGCAGCCGGAGAGCGCCGGTGCGTAGGATTCAGGCCGGGCAAGGTCGCCAACATGCGTGTCGCCTGAGATGCCTTCGAGGTTGGCGAGGTTGCTGGTCTTGCGGACGAGAAGGCGGAGCTTTGCGCCTGAGTCGGCAAGCGCGCGGGCCACATGGTGGCCTACAAATCCGGTGGCGCCTGTAAGGAAAACTTTCATAGCAGTAAACAGCGGTCAGTGGTCAGTTTACTACGCGGTTACCAGAGCTTGTCCGCTGGTGAAACCTTGCACGCCTTGACCGGCTGCGGGCGCTTTTGGTCGAAGCTGGTTTCCCAGCATTCATCCAACACCGAACAATAACAGGCTCGAAAGCTGATATCCTCTTTGACTTTGTCAAAACCGCGGAAGAGCTTATCGTCAGAGCTACGCGGCTTGATGGTCAGAACGTTTCTCGTATCGCGAGCCGGCAACACCGTTCCTGATATATTGCCTATAAAAGAGAGATACCGGGCTTTATCCTTAGCCTGCGCGCAACAAGCTTCTATAAGCGTATCGGTCGTCTGAGCAACGCCCTTATAGCGAATTTCAAATCTCTCGACGATTGCGGGACCAACGCCGTCGTTGCGAAGGTTCAACCGCTCCAATGGTTTATACGTGACGGGGTCAAGATCCCACCACGTCACCGACAAAAGAGGTAGTGTACTGGCCACGACCAGCTTCTGGTTCTGGTCCACCATGCGTTCCATGCTTCTGCCGTGCTCGATTGATACAACCAACGAGATTAGCGAAATGAAGACAACGCTGGCGGCTATGACAGCGTCGAGCCAGGGAATACCGATTTTATGCTCATGGCCGTGGCCGTGCTCAGGTGCGGGCATCAATCCAGACACATCGCCCCCCGCATCGACTTCAGTTGTTTCACTTGATTGTTCCGGTAAATTCTCACCCTTGATGCCCTCTTCCATTCCGCATCTCCCAAGGTGCTTTTAACAAATAGATTGTATATCTCGCTCGCTATGTGGTGTGTGCTGAAAATGCACGCACTCAGCTGCGACGGGTTCCGGGTCTGATCTCTTCCGGCTGTCTCGCGGTTTCCAGAGGTAACAACAGCAGGCCGGCGCCATCTGGCGAAATCTCGATCTCATAGGTTGCACCGGGATAAAGGCCTGTCGTTGCCTGGAGTTCTTCCGGCAGCGCAATACAGCCGCATTCCTGCACTGTACCCACCATAGCAGCTACTCCAGAGCGTCCGGAACTAATGCTATATTCTTGTCGCCTGCGGCCTTGCGCTCATTGTACTTCTTCACCCAGTCTTCCCAGTGCTTGCCGGCGGCGCGGTCTTTGCCGGTGAATTCAAGACGGGCAATCTCGGAGTAACTGACCTTGCGCTTTTCAGGCGCCGAGGGCGTGTAGTAACGCGCCCAGGATTCGGCCAGAGTGGGACCATTCTTGCAGTCGAAGACGAAAGCTTCGACTTTTTCACCGGACTTGAGTGTGAATGTCACATCGCCGCGATAGTCAAGCGCTTTTTCAAGAGCGTCGCGCAGGTCGGCATCCGAAGCCAGCGCGGGAACCCAGCCTTCAAGCTCTTCGTGCTCCGCGCCGGGAGCCAGTTCCAGCGCCTCGACCTGCGCAAGCGTGTATTTCTGTACCTCAGCGGTCATGCGTTGGTCTCCTCATAAAAAAGTCCAATTGAGTTCGTCGTTTCCCACCCTAGCCGCAAAAACAAAAGCGCGGCAAGGATGGGGCACCCAGGTCCGCACTTCAGCGGTCATGCGTTGGTCTCCTGAAGAACTGTGGCGGGCTCTGCGATCTGCACGAGCTCAGCCGGCCCATGCGGCGCTGCATCGCTGAAGAGCTTCATTGCATTCGCATTCGGATATTTTCTGAAGTTGCCGCGCGCCATGGCCAGAAAGCCCTTCAACGTCGTAAAGCCTTCAATGATAGCCGGCGTCTCATAGCCGCAACTGACCATGCAGTTGGCACACTTGGGATTGCCGCTGGCGACACCGTACTCATTCCATTCTGTTGTCTCCAGCAACTCCTTGAAGCTCTCCGCGTAGCCCTCCTGGAGCAGGTAGCATGGCTTCTGCCAGCCGAAAATGTTATAAGTCGGCATTCCCCACGGAACGCATTCATAATTGCGCTCGCCCATCAGGAATTCCAGAAAAAGCGGCGACATATTAAATTTCCAGGTTGGCTTGCGGTTGGAGAGGATGGCGCGGAAGAGGCGGCGCACGCGGGCACGGCCCATGAAGTGATGCTGATCGGGGGCCTTGTCGTAGCTATAACCGGGCGAAAGGATGATGCCCTCGACGCCCATCCCCATCACTTCATCGAAGAAGGCGCGGACGCTGTTGGGGTCAGTGCCGTCGAAGAAGGTGGCGTTGGTGGTGACTCGAAAACCACGGCGGACGGCCTCGCGGATGCCCTCGGTGGCGATGTCGTAGCCGCCCTCGCGGCAGACGGAGAAGTCGTGGTGCTCGCGCTGGCCGTCGAGATGCACCGAGAAGGTGAGATACTTCGACGGTGTAAACTCCGGCAACTTCTTCTTGAGTTCGAGCGCGTTGGTACAGAGGTAGATGTACTTCTTGCGCGCAATCAGCCCATTGACGATCTCGACGATCTGGGGATGCAGCAGCGGCTCGCCACCGGGAATCGAGACCATGGGCGCGCCGCACTCTTCGACCGCGGCAAAGCATTCCTCGGGCGTCAACTGCTTTTTGAGAATGTGCGGCGGATACTGCACCTTGCCGCATCCGGCGCAGGCCAGGCTGCAACGAAAAAGCGGCTCCAGCATCAGCACCAGCGGGTAGCGCTTGACGCCGGCAAGCTTCTTCTTAAGCACATAGGCAGCAACCGTGCCCACCTGGGAGATAGGAATAGCCATCTTGGAAACAACCTCCAGCGCCCTTACGAAGCGGCGCGTTCCATTGTCCGCTGATAACTGGTGAGAGCCATCAGCGGGAAGTATTGGCGATACATGTTATAGGCCAGATAAAAGACCCTGGGGAAACCTGTTCCGGTGATGATGCTCTGCCGGCCTTCGCCCTCCTGCATTGATTCGTCCCAACTGCCGTCGACCTGCTGGCGAGTGAGCAGCCAGCGCACGCCCTTGGCAATGGAATCAGAACGGTCGTCGCCCGCGGCCAGCAAACCAAGCAGCGCCCAGGCGGTTTGCGACGGCGTACTGACGCCCACGCCGCGCGTATTTGGATCGTCGTAGCTGCCGCAGGTCTCGCCCCATCCGCCGTCGGCGTTCTGTACCATGCGAATCCACTCAGCCGCCTGCTGAATCTGCGGCTCGTGATGATCGACGCCGATGGCGTCAAGCCCGCGCAGGACAAGAAATGTCCCGTAAATGTAATTCACTCCCCAGCGGCCAAACCAGCTTCCGTCCTGCTCCTGCTCGCGGAAGATGAACTGGATGGCTTTTTCGACGCGCTTGTCCTCGCGAGTATAGCCGTAACCGGCCAGCATCTCCAGCATGCGTCCAGTAATGTCCACCGTCGGCGGATCGAGCATGGCGTTGTGATCCGCAAACGGGATGTACTGGAAGATCATCTTGGTGTTGTCTTTGTCAAAGCTGCCCCAGCCGCCGTTTTTGCATTGCATGGCGAACTCCCATGCAATGGCGCGCTGCGCCACCTGATGCTGGTAGCGCTCGCGGGGGTTGTCGACCTTGCTGAGCGCCAGCAGAACCTGCGCCGTATCATCGGTATCCGGGTAAAACTCATTGTTGAACTCGAAGTACCATCCGCCCGGCTCGGTGTTGGGCACCTTCACAGCCCAATCGCCTTTGTGTCGAACTTCTTTGGCCAGCATCCAGTCGACAGCTTTCAACATGCGCGGATGGTTGCGCGGCACACCCGCTTCGCCGAGTGCATAGACGGCCTGCGCCGTATCCCACACCGGACTCATGCACGGGGTCATGCGGAAGGTCGGCTCGGGCATTTCCGGCGTCGGCGGTTGTTCGATGCCAAGTTTCTCGAATTCATCGCGCGCGCGGATGACCTGCGGATCGTCTTCAGAGTAACCCAGGCAGCGCAGCGCAATGATGGCGTTGAGCATGGCCGGATAAATCGCGCCCAAGCCGTCGGTCATTTCCAGACGCTCGAGCATCCACTTCTCGGCCCGCTTCATGGCCAGTTTGCGCAGGGGGCGAATGTGAACCGCTTCAAACCAGTGAGT
>JBAPYY010000581.1:0-2224 GCA_049284975.1 Occallatibacter sp. | reverse complement strand
GCACTACCTTCAATTCCGGCGGCGACTCCTACAACTACAACCGGCCGAACCAGGTCCCTGGTTGCAATCCGTACAGCGCAGATCACAGCAAGCACCAGTGGATCAACGCTTCCTGCTTTGTTCCGGCCCCCGCCGGCGAGCTCGGCAATGCCTCGCGCGTCCCGGTCGTCGGACCTGATTTCGTCAACTCCGACGTCTCCCTCATCAAGAAGATTGCGCTGCGGCGCGCGATGGATTTGAACTTCCGCGCCGAGTTCTTCAACCTCTTCAATCACACACAGTACGGCGCGCCTGGGAGCGATATCAGCCCAGCGCTCTATTCTGGGCCGACACCAATTTCTGGACCACCCCCAACTTTGGTGAGCGCGAACGGATTCGGTGCTGTGGTTTCCACCGTTAACAATCCTCGCCTTATCCAACTGGCCTTGAAACTTTCGTTCTAAGGTCTGGGCTCACGCAGCGCGGAGTAGGGAGCCACTAACAGAGCGCCTACTCCACCTGCAATCAGAAGTGGCGAGTCAATTGCGATTTAAATCGCGATTGACTCGCCGCGATCTGGATTTCCTTCCAATCACCGGCTGTCGTGAGATTACTTTCTCGAGTTCAATCTCCGGGCACGTGGGCCATTGCCGGCAATTCTGAATTGGTGGTCTTGAAAGAGAGAACTCTGGCAGAGTTTCCTCTGTCGTGCAGACGTTTTCTTGTGCAAAATCGAGGGAAAGGCCGGGATTGGTGCCGCAAGTGCGACCAAAAGCGACAATAGAGAATTGATGTAAATTACTTAATATCTTATATTTACGATTAGATTCAACAGGATGCGAAAAATGCTGGCGGAGAGAGGGGGATTCGAACCCCCGATACAGGTTTTAGCCCGTATAACGGTTTAGCAAACCGCCGCCTTCAGCCACTCGGCCATCTCTCCGTGCCTGACAGGGATTATATCCGAATTGACGCTGCGGGTGCTTTGCAATCCAGTTTGCGGCAATGATTCAGCGTTCCCATGGTCCTGTCCGGCTCAGCAGCTAGCTGGCCGGCTTCTCTGCGGCGAGCCTTGCCTTGTTCTCTTCATACTGCTTTGCGGAGTGCACCACCTGGTCGCGCGCATAAGCCGCATCGTGCCAGCCCTTGACCTCTACGCGCTTGCCTTCCAGATCTTTGTAGATGGAGAAGAAGTGGGTAATCTCCTTGAGCAGGTGCGGGTAAATGTCGGTGAAGTTCCAGATGTTGGCGAAGCGTGGATTGTTTTTGCCCACAGCGAGAACTTTCTCGTCCAGAATGCCCTGGTCCATCATCTCCAGCAGGCCGATGGGACGCACCTCCTGCACGCAACCCGGAAAGCTTGGGCCGGGCACGAGCACGAGCACATCCAGCGGGTCGCCGTCGTCGCTCAGTGTGGAGGGAATGAAGCCGTAGTCGCCGGGATAATGAACCGGGGAATGCAGGTTGCGATCCAGTTTGAAAACGTGCAGCTGCTTGTCGTACTCGAACTTTTGCGTTCCATCCTTGGGTATTTCGATAACCGTCCGAAAAATTTCGGGGGAACGGTCGCCAATCGGCAACTCCAGATAATTGACCATCTTCTTTGAATCTCCTCGGGGAATTGGCGCTAAACAGGTAAAACGGACCGGAAACCGCGCGGCGCCGACCTACGCCGGAATCTCTATCATCGCGGATGATGAGGGCGCATGTCTATTCCTTCACGGACTCGCCCGGATGTCGCTTAGAATCATTGCATGTGCGGAATCGTCGGTTATGTCGGCAAGAAGAAAGTAGTTCCGGTCATCATCGAAGGGCTGCGGCGGCTGGAGTACCGCGGCTACGACTCGGCGGGAATCGCCGTGGGCAGTCCAACCCGCGCGACTCTTGAGGTGCGGCGCGCTCCGGGCAAGCTGGGCAATCTGGAGGAGGTGCTGCGCGAGCATCCTCTTGAGGGCAGCTTTGGTATTGGCCACACACGCTGGGCTACGCATGGACGGCCTACTGAAGAGAACGCCCATCCGCATCGCGATTGCACGGGCCGCATCGTCGTGGTCCACAACGGCATTGTGGAGAATTACCTCGACCTGAAGCGCGAACTCACCGCTCAGGGCCACAAGTTTGTCACCGAGACGGACACGGAGATCATCGCGCATCTCATTGAGCAGGTGCAGTCGGATGCGAACGCGGCCGGTCAGCCGATTCCGCTGGAAGTGGCCGTTCGCCAAGCCGTAAAGCGGCTCACTGG
>JBAPYY010000580.1:0-3468 GCA_049284975.1 Occallatibacter sp. | reverse complement strand
GTTGCAGCTGTCCAAGGCGCGCAAAGTCACGGGGGATGAGAGTTTGACATTTAATCTAGCAGGGTTGGAAGTGCTGATCGGCGCGGCGGTGTCTCTGGAGACAAACGCTCGCGCGGATGCAAGGCTCCAAAGGGCGGCACACATATTGGTGGTGGATGGCGAAGCTCATGTTCGGGCGATGATCGGCGCAACCCTCGAGAGCCAGGGGTATCAGGTACAGATGACCTCACGCGGCCGTGAAGCCGTAAAAATGCTGGAGAAGACTGACTTTGACCTGGTTCTGACTGAAGTTGTAATCAAGGACGGGAACGGCATTGCGCTGATGGAACAGATTCGCGGACAGAAACCGCAGCTTCCCGTGGTGATGGTGACTGCGATTCATGACATCAGCGTGGCCATTGACTCCATGCACCGCGGCGCTTATGACTATGTGCTCAAGCCCTTTGATCGCGGGCATCTGCTGGGCACGGTTCAGCGCGCACTGGAGTACAGGCAGACCCTGCAAGAGAATCACAGCTACCAGCAGAACCTTGAAATGGCTGTGCGGGCCAGAACCGAATTGCTGCGTCAGGCAATGGATGATATCGAGCAATCGTACGACATTACGCTGGAGGCGCTGGGCGACGCGCTGGACCTGAAGGACTCTGAAACCGAAGGGCATTCCAAGCGGGTAACAGCGTACACCATCGCACTGGCGCGGGCGATGGGCGTGGCTTCGACGGAAATCAAGGTGATTGCGCGCGGCGCTTTTTTGCACGACATAGGGAAGATGGCGCTTTCTGACGAGATACTGCGCAAGCCCGGCCCGCTGAACGCGGAAGAGAAGGAAGCCATGCAGCGCCATTGCGCCAACGGCTACGATATGCTTCGCAAGATTCCGTTTTTGCGCGAAGTGGCGGAGATTGTTTTCACTCACCAGGAGCATTACGATGGCAGCGGCTATCCGTCGGGGCTGCGCAGCAGTGAGATTCCCATCGGCGCCCGCATCTTTGCCGTGGCCGACGCGCTTGACGCCATCACCAGCGAACGGCCGTACCGCAAGGCGCGAGGCTTTGAGAAGGCTCGCAAAGAGATTGAGCGCTGCTCGGGAACGCAGTTTGACCCTGCTGTGGTGGAGGTTTTTGTCAAGGTTCCCATTGGAGTCTGGGAAGAGTTGCGCACGCAGATCGGCGAACAGAGCAAGCGGCTGTCAACCTTCGACATTGTGAACAGACCGATGGTGAAAGAGAAGTAGAATTCGTCTAATTCATTTTGGGAGCAGAAGCCATGAACCCACTCTCCAAGGAAGAAGTTGCTTCCCGTCTCGGCGCCCTGCCGGGCTGGCAGATCGAGGCCGGGGAGTTGACGCGCACCTTCAAGTTTGAGGATTTCATTGCCGCGCTGGCCTTCGTCAATCGTGTAGGCGAGCGAGCTGAAAAAGCCGGCCACCATCCCGATTTCGACATCCGCTATAACCGGGTACGCCTGAGCCTGGTTACTCACGATGCCGGGGGCCTGACAGCCAAGGATTTTGAGCTTGCGACCGCCGCGGACAAGCTGACTTGACGGAGGGACGGTGCTATTCAGGCTTGGGATAGGGGCCTTTTGGCCGGTTTGGACTCGAAAAATCCTGAAATCTGTATTTCGGCGGGCATCTGGCTGGTAAACAGCAGAGACGTCCTAGCGGCGCTTACGGAGAGCCGCCATGCCTTCAGTAAGCGCCAAGGCTTCTACTCGCACCGTTGGCGCAGTGCAAAGTGAAGAGTTGCGGCCGACTATCTGTTATTTTGGCTAAATGTCTTATTCCAAGTAGTTTGCCTTAAATGGGCAGGCTCGACCGCGTACGGTTTGCGGCGTTGACACCGTGAGAGTGTCACTTATTGGGACGTTGAGGGGCGTTTAGGCACTTAATGTGCAATAGTTCAAAATAATTTCGATTTTTGTATTTGACATCCTTTCAATCTATGCTATGGTGTATATATTCCAGTGATGGAGAGACCTTCTCCGTGCTGGAAGTAGTTTGCGTCACTGGCCTCCCGGCACGAACAGCTAGACCGTTCGTGCCGCCTTTTTTTTGCGCTTAGGCCGGTAGGTGAACACGCTCTGGCCCTTGCCGGCGCTATGGATTTCGATTTCCGTCTAGAATGACCTAAAGGGGGCGTTATGACGAGTGATTGGATGAAAAGCCGTTGGATCTTTGGGTTGGCTGTGTTCGCCGTGACGGCGCTCAGCTATGCGCAGTGGTCGAACCCGGCTGACGATGTTCCCGCCTATCATCCTTCAGCGCCGCTCAAGGTGAGCACACTGCCTCCGATTCTGTCGGGAAGCAAGTTGACCGGGGAGCACTTCCGCTATCCCTGGCAGGTGCATGCATACCTGGTGGCGGCAAAAGTTGGGAACGTGCTCTACCAACTGCCGTGCAATTGCCGTTGCGATCGCTCCTTGGGCCACACCAGCTTGCGCAGTTGCTACGAGACCACGCACTCGACCGAGTGCGACACCTGCGCCAAGGAAGGCTTTTTCGCCTACCAGCAAACCAAACTGGGCAAGACGCCGGCCCAGATTCGCGCCGCAATCGCGCGGCATGAGTACGAGAGCATCGATCTGGAGAAGCAGTAGTCGTCGGCGAATAGACGCCTGGAGCGGATAACAGAAATACAGGGGAAGAATGAGAGACGTCCTATTTGCGTTAATCGTGATATCTGGTTTTGTCTCTGCTGCTGGGGCCCAAACCGTCAGATTTATCTGCACCAACAGCGTGGGTGCCCCCGAGCGCTTCGAGGTGGATTTTGGCCGCAAAACAGTCCTGGCGTTTAATAACGACCAAGGAACAATCAAGCCGGAGGACACGAGCACTCCAGCGATTATCAACGAAACAACGATCAGCTGGCCCGAAACCTTCGGCGGCGATATCATCCCGGGCGCAAAATATTCCATTGAGCGGGCTACTGGCGTGTTGATACATTCGTTCGAGGGCAATGCTCTCTACACAAAACAATGCAGAAAATTGCCCCCAGGCTCTGATTGGCAATGAACTCCGGCGACTGCTGCTGCCTGAGATTCAAATTTGGAAACGACGATAGAAGCAATTAGAGCGATTCCACAATTCAAGTGCCCTTTCTGACATCGCGCAGGGTGGCATTTTCTTGAGGAAAATACCACTTGAGTGCTGTAGCTTCGGGGTACGGCAATTGTGGAACCGCTACAGCCGGACAAGCCATAGGCCCGCGGTAAAACCGGAATTGGCATAGAATGGAAGCAGCAGCACGAGCCAGTTGGCCCGGCTCGCACCCACAGGGTTGTTCAGCGACAGGCCTTAGTCGTTGGGGTCTCAGAATGGGGGCGTCACGGTTTCGACGGGATCGATTGCGGCTTTGGAGTCATGCCGGGGGGTGGGCACCCGTAATCGCCTGCAAAACTAAAGTTGCCGACTACAGTCTGCCACTTGCAGCTTAATTAAATAAGCTGCCGTCTTCCACGGCTTCGCCT
>JBAPYY010000579.1:0-2835 GCA_049284975.1 Occallatibacter sp. | reverse complement strand
AAGCAACGGAGTCCGTAAGCGGTAGGGCTGATACGGTTGTTTCGCGCACCGGCCACGCAATCTGGGTTGGGAGTGGCCGCAACCGGGCGCTAAGGCTAGATGGCTATTCCGTATGGATTCATCACGGCCAACAAGCACTGCGACTGCGCAGCCAATCACTCACCTTCGCGGCATGGCTGGCCCTGGAATCTTATCCGGTGGATGAAGCGGCCATCGTGCAGCTGGGAAGCCAGCCGGGCGTCGAAATTCGGTTTTCAATCGACAAATGGGGATACGTTCAGTTCGGCACAAGCCGGGGCACAGCATGGAGTGTCTGCAAGTCGGCACATCCCATACCCAAAGCAAAGTGGATTCATCTCTCCGCTGTGTGCGACAAATCGGGCATGACGGTCTACATGGATGCAGTTCCAGAGGGTCATTTGTCCGTTCCGAACCTGCTTCCCTTCACAGAGAATGCAGATATCACACTGGGCAAGTCTCCAGACTGTCCCGTCGTAGCCGGTACATTCCCAACCGGTGTGCTTAATGGGCTGCTGCGCGATGTGTCGATTTTTGATGCCGCGCTCTCTGCCGAATCGATCATCGGACTGTTTGACAGTTCAAGACCAGACGGGCAGCCCGACCTGCAGTTGAACGGGCTGTGGTGCGCGAACGATCCGCATCGCCCCTTGTACCACGCGTTGCCTCCGCGGGCATGGACCAACGAGCCTCACGGCCTGATCCATTGGGGCGGCCAGTATCACCTCTTCTATCAGAAGAACCCAAACGGTCCTTACTGGGGGCACATCAACTGGGGACACATGACCAGCCCCGACCTTTACCGGTGGACGGAGATGCCGGTTGCCTTGTCACCGGAACCCGGCCCCGACGCGGAGGGCTGCTGGTCCGGGAGCGTGATCAACCATGGCGGCAAACTGGCGATACTCTACACTGCCGGCAATGGGAGTACAGCAAGCATCTGTCTCGCGGAGAGTTCCGACGGCATCCACTTCAAGAAGTTCGCCGGTAACCCCGTCATTCCCAAGCCGCCAGTTGACATGAATCCCGAGTTCCGTGACCCATTTGTGTGGTGGGAGGGCGAGTGGTATTACCTGATCATAGGCTCAGCCGTGAAGGGTGTCGGCGGGACTGCGCTCCTCTATCGATCGAAGAACCTAATCTCCTGGGAATACAGAAAGCCACTGCTTGTAGGAGACCGTGAAACCTCGGGCGTGTTTTGGGAAATGCCCATCTTTGTGCCGCTGGGCAGCGACCACGCCCTGATCGTCTGCGAAGTCCCGGGGAGAGCATCCTATTGGGTCGGCACGTGGAAGAATGAGACTTTCACCCCGCACGAGGTGACACCGCGGAGGCTTGAACTGTTCAATCACTTGCTCAGCCCGACGCCGTTGATTGACGAAGACGGACAGGTCATCACAATGGCAGTTATCCCTGATGAACGCCATCCAAAAGAGTGCTGGGCGGCTGGATGGGCACATCATTATTCGCTGCCCAGGGTTCTCTCAACCGATGCACGAGGCCACCTTGTCCAGAGACCGTACGCAGGTATCGAGCGATTAAGAGAACGGCCTGCTGAAATTCTCAGTATTGACCTTCAGGATGGACAAGTTCATGCATTGGAAAGTATTGCGGGAACCTGCCTTCACCTTCACGTCACGTTCAGAAGGGGCAAATCTCAACTTGTGTCTCTGCTGGTACGGCGTGCGCCGGATGGAAAAGAACAGACAGCAATCCGGTACGAGTGGAACACTGGCACACTTTCATTGGATCGAATCCGCTCAAGTCTCGACCCCCAGTCCAAACGAGACACGCTGAAGGAAACGTACTTTCCTGCTACTGAGGATGTGATAGAGTTCGATGTTTTTCTCGATTGCTCAGTTTTGGAAGTGTTTATCGACCGCAGATCAGCATTTGCGGCGCATATCTATCCCACGTTGAGCAACAGTGAAGGCGTGGCTTTGGAATGCATGGGTCCCGGCGCACGAGCGGAAGACATCACCATAGCCCGAATCAGCGGGCCATCTTCATGGTCGCAGTCATGAGGGTGGTTATCTACGCGCTTGCATGCACCACAAGGTCCGCCTGGTATTTCGAATCGGTGGTGCTCGTTATCAAAGCTGAGTTTTAGAGAGGAGTCATCATGAATCGCCGTCACTTTATCTTGTCATCCGCGGCCATGGCGTTGATGGAGGGTTCTTCATCTGCCTTTGGGAAGGCACCTCAGAGTGTGGTCGCGACCACAGCCCAGGCGCTCCGCGACAAACTGGCGCAAGATCCATTGCGGCCTCAGTATCATCTGCTTCCGCAAGCGGGATTCGTCGGCGATCCGTGCGCGCCCCAATTATTCCAGGGCAAGTATCACGTGTTCTATCACGGGAGCTTTGGAGGCGGCGGCTGGCATCACGCGATAAGCCCTGACATGATTCACTGGAATCATTTGCCGATCGCTCTCACGCGCACACCCGGTTCTTTCGATGCATATGGAACGTTTACCGGAAGTGTCTTGCCCAGCAGTGAAGGCGCCAGCATTGTTTATACCGGCGTCACCAAGGTTCCTGCAGAACAGGAGACGATTCGGAATGAAGGCCTGCGAGAGGTCCAGTGCATCGCAACCTCCTCGGATGCAGATCTTAGGACTTGGCATAAGTTAGAACTGCCTGTAATTGAAGGGCCCCCGCCGGGAATGAAGGTAACGGGCTTCCGAGATCCCTTTTCCTGGAAGGACGGCGATATATGGTTCATCGGCGTTGGTTCCGGCTACTCGCAAGTTGGCGGTGCAGTGTTGCTCTATAGCTCGAAGGATGGTCTTCACTGGGATTATCTGCACCCCCTTGC